>CAISCV010000001.1 GCA_903883945.1 uncultured Chitinophagaceae bacterium
AAGGAAGTGCTTCGACAAAAGCAGCGGAAAGTATTTATAAGTTTATAGAAAACATAGCGAAAGATTAATGCTAAATTTGTAAAAACAGAAGCACCATGCAAACAAATACACTCAGAGAGAAATTGCATCAATATATAGATAAAGGTGATGATAAATTGGTGAAACTACTGTATACCCTTGCAAAGGAGTATAATGAAGAAGAGAAGGAAGAGGATTTCTTTTTTTCTGCAAATGATATACTATTGTTTGATGAAAGAAGAGAAAAGAGGATGGATGGTGAAAGTAAAACCTATAACTGGAACGAAGCCAAGACCTTTATTACAGGAAATTCTATCAACGAATGACCTATAATATATTATTACAAGAGGAAGCTGTACAAGAAATACAAGAAGCATTTGAATGGTATGAAAATAAAAAGGTGGGGTTGGGATATGACTTGTTGGCAACTATCGAAATTTGTTTTGAGCAGCTTTTGCATAAACCCAATCACTTTACTTACATCAATGAAAGATTTAGAAGAATAAAAACAACCCGCTTTCCGTATTTGATTGTGTATGAAGTGGAAGGAAATAATGTATTTGTAATAGGGGTTCGTCACGCAAAGAGAAAACCAATCAACCTAAATATTCATTCCGAGTAACAATTTGTAAATAATTGAGGGGGAATAAAAAGTTAACGACTTTTTTATTCCCCCTTTAGCTTAGTCTGTTACAGATGAAATCTATTTAGTTATTCGGCTCTGCATCGCCATCTTTATCTTTTTTTCCTTTTCCTTTTTTCTCTTTATTCTTCACTTTCCCGCCGTGTCTTCCGCTACCGTCCCCATCATCCTGAATACCCCCTGCAGGGTTTAGCGTTTCCAATACTTTTTGCAATCTTGCCCTTGCAGCAATGGCAGCGGCGTCTTTAGAATCGGCAGGTACCAATATCTCTTCAAAAGGAGCTTTAGACATATCATACAGTTCCCCAGCTTGGTTCAATTTCCAGTTAAGTTCTCGTACATACCACATGGCAGCTAGCTGGTTATAAGCCCAAGGTCGGTGATTTCCTTCCTTACCTTTCATTTCAGGAACAATGCTTTGGCCATCCACTACATTTTTATTATCAGTAGATTTTACACCAGCAATATCCAAAATAGTTGGGTAAATGTCACTGGCATCAATCATATCGTTACAAACTTTTCCTTTGGGAGAAACACCTTTCCACCATGTGATGAAGGGGACCAATCCGCCACCTTCAAACATAGATCCTTTACCCCCTACAATTCTTCTACCTCCAATGGTAGCTTCGGTAGTATGTCCGTTGGCGGTACCATTATCACCCATAAAGAACACGACCGTATTTTTAGAAAGGTTCAAACTATCCAGCACTTTCATAAACTTGCCTACTAGTTTATCCAAATACATCACATTGTCGTGATACAGGTCTTTGCTATCTGGTTTGCTATCCGGAGTAGGTAAAATTTCTCCATGCACATGATCTAGTGGATAATACAAAAAGAAGGGCTTGTTTTTATTTTCAGATAAGAATTTAACGACATCTGCGTGCATTACATCAGGCAGATATACATGATCTTTTAAGGGTATTGTTTGCCCATCTACCGTATAATCTTTCCCCTTTTCTTGGGTATTCCAATAAACGCCACTTCCTTTATAAGTAAGGTAATGATCAAAACCAAAATCAGCTGGAGTTAAAGGTAATTGCCCCCATTTACCTATAGAAGCGGTAACATAACCCGCTTGTTTTAAGGCTTTAGGTATCATGGTTTCTACCTGTGGGGTAAACTTACCGGTTGCATCTTGGTTGGTAGCACCGGTACGGAAGGCATACCTACCTGTAAGCAACAAAGCGCGAGACGGACCACACAAAGCAGCAGTATACATGTGGGTATATCGCACTCCTTGGTTAGCCAACTTATCAATATTCAGGGTCTTGTAATTGTCGCCACCATTGCAACTTGTTTCGGCATAACCGTAATCGTCGGCAAGTAAGAATACGATGTTTGTTTTGGAAGATTGAGCAACTGCATTCAGTGCGCTAATGGCAATAATGGCACTCATAAATAACTTCTTACCTTTCATAAAGCTTTTTTTAATCATTAATTTATTAAAATGACATCCTAAAATGTCTATTTCTGAGCCGTGAAGATAAGTAGTTGAAATATTGGCAAACTAAAAATCTACGGTATCGTTTCCAACTTAGAAACATTTCAAAAATTTTATAAAAGCGTGTAAATAAAATTTAAAGCAGTCCGACTGAAGGTGTTTTCATTAATAGTAACCAATGCAGTCCTTTAAAGTATGCTAAATAGTCCAAGAGTTAGGCTTTAGCATTTTACTGATGCAATTTAAAATAACCCATTTTCGAATAGAATCCGTTACCTTCTTTTCATCTTAGCCTATTCCAGTTTTAAATAAGTTTCACCAATAGGCAGTACGAAAGATTTAATTAATCAATTAAATCGTTTATTAATCTCCAATATTGGCGTTAGCCAATCAATTTTCGTTAAAGATTTTAAATAACGCTGATGCCGTTCTGGTATTCGTAAAGTAGGATTTATAGCAATTGAATGCAGCTTCAGACATTTCTTTTTTTCTTACATTCGTTAGACTAATCCATTCAGTAAGCAATTTTAAGGTACCTTCTTTGGTATCATTCTTTACTAGGCCTGCATTGGCATCTTTAATTTCTTTCCAGATGTTTATTTTATCAGATATTAAAACTGGCTTACTGCAAGCAAGTGCCTCCACAACAGCAATGCCAAAGTTCTCATGGTGGCTTGGCAATATAAACGCTTCACAGCCATAAAACGCCCCCCATTTTGAATCTCCACTTACCATCCCCACAAAATGAACTTTACCAGACAATTTACCATTTGCTTTTACTTTATGTAAAATATTAGAACCAAAATCAGTATCAATACCCGGACCGGTAATAACTAAATCTGGGATACTGTCATATAAATCACTTTCAAGAATCGTTTCATAGGCATCAATCAATAAATCAACGCCTTTTATAGGGCGAATTCTACCTAAAAATAAGAGATAAGGCTTTTCGGAATACTTTTCTTCTCTATTAATCAACTTATTAAATGCTATTTTAAACGAATCATTGTATGCAGGAGGAGGGGTAATTCCATAGCTCACATTAAATTCCTTTTTTGGATGGTAATTGCTATGAGGAGTTGTTCTTGCAAGTCGCATTTCTTCTTCACAAGTAAACAAAATGCCATTTGCATTATTTACGATACGATTCTCAATCAGTTTCCAATAAATAAAATTTCTAACAGCTTTTAATTTTCTTTCTTTAGCCTCTTGAAAATAAGGATCTAGTACCCCGTGAGGCATTATAAAGTATTTAAAATTATTGAGCAGCTTACGCGCCCTTAGTGACTTAATTACTTTATGAACAGCATATGATTGATAGAGCCATAAAGCATGCAAAGTTAAACAATCATAATTTTGAATATTTTCTGAAAGCCAAGAAACTAATTGTTTATTATACCCCCACTTACTCTTTGATTCACCTAATGCATGAATTTTAAAGTTATCTTTACCAAGGTACTCCGCCTCGGGATTATCATAGCTAAGCACTTCACAAATAATTCCAAGCTTATTTAGTTCTGGTACAAAATTTCTAATTCCTTGGGGAGGGCCTCCTGAGGCTGGGTGCATGGTAGGTATTACAATAAGTATTTTCATTCAAATAAAATGTAGTGATATATTTGTTAGGTATATATAAAGTAAAACAAATATAATAGGAAACCCTTAAAGGCTATGTACAGAGCGGATATTTTGTTAGATAAGTAAAATGGAATTTTATTACCTTAAGACTTTTAGAAGAAATGACGACACTCGAACTTCAACAAAAGATTGACAAATTTGAGGAACTAATTAATGGTTTTGGCAATCAAAACTTTAATAGTAAGATACTTTGGCAAATGAAAAGTGAAATTAGTGAACACTTCAAAGGAACTTCGTTTGCCGATGCCGATGAAAAGAAGTATGCCTGGGAAAGATTTGAATCTTTAGCGCTGAACCTCAAAGAAAAGCAGGATGCTGTTACGAGAGATAACGAAAAGTTTGCTGAAGAAGCAGAGTTACTAACTAATCAGATTGAGACGATAGTAGGAGATGGGTTCTATTCTAAAAATCCGGAAAAGGAGGCGATAACCAACTTAAAAGGGTTGATAGAAAAAACGTTTGATTATTTTAAGCAGTCTCGTTGGCCATCAAAAGAAAGGCGTAATAGGGCTTGGGATAGCTTCAATAATCTAAGGGAGAAGCTAAGGAAAGAAGAAGATAGGTTCTTTTCGGAGCTAAGAGAGAAAAAAACGGCCCAAACAGAACGTTCACACCAATTGTCCTCCATTATTATAGAAACGATTGAGGCTTGCCACCCCGATGCTACCACTCAAGTATTGTTTCAGTTGTTACAACAATTAACTGCCCACTTGCTTAGTATTGGTTTTTTGGAAGAAACTGTTGGTTGGATTATGGCTAATAAAGAAGCAGAACCAAAGGCGCCCCTCAAAATGAAATCGGAGGGATTGCGAGAGGTAAGAAAGCTATTAAGTGAAAATAAAGAGGACGTTTCAAGGGACGACAAACAACGGATTTATGCCAAACTAGAAGAGATAAGTACAGAACTAAACAAAGCGTGGGAAGTTCATAAAGAAGAACATCTAAGAAAACAATTGGAGTGGGAGGAACGGAAGAAAATAGGTGAAATAAAACGTGCAGATTGGCTGAAGAAACAAGCCGATTTCTTGAAAGTGCTGGAAGAGAAGCTAGAAAAACGTACAGCCGATAAAGTAAATTTAGAGAGAATCCTTGCCAGTAAAAATGATTTCTTGGCAAGACAGCAAGGTCGCGTACAAAATCAGACAAGCTTTCTACAAAAAACAAGAGAAGACCTTGCAGATATACAAGAGAAAATAAACACCGCCTGGACGGATAGTTTTAAGGAAAAGATGACCGAGAAGATTGCCTTTAAGGAGGCTAAAATAATAGAAGTAAATGCAGACATTGAAGAGGTAAAAGTAAAAATTACTGATGTAGAAAAGGATGTGAAGGATATTACCGAGAAGTTGGAAAACATTAACAAGAGTAAAGAAGAGTTAACATTGAAGATAGAAGAGGTAAAGAAAAATCTGGAACCCTCATTGTCTGAATAGCAAGTTTTAGCAAGTTTCGATACAGCTATTATCTTTACCGGATGCAATTATTGTTAAAAAATAGTATACCAATGATAGAGTGGCTTATTCAAGCCGACAAAAAACTATTTCTACTCATCAATAATACCCTTACCACCCCTTGGTTGGATGCCATTTATCCATGGTGGAGAGAAGCCAACACCTGGACTCCTTTATATGTATTCTTTTTAGCGTTTATGTTCCTCAACTTTGGCAAGAGAGCTTGGCCATGGGTGGCATTTGTACTACTAAACATTCTTTTGTCCGATCAGATAAGCAGTACTTTGTTTAAAAACTATTTTATGAGGCTTCGTCCTTGTGCAGACCCCGAAATGGAATTCAAAGTGAGGTTGTTATTAAACTATTGTTCGGGAGGATATAGCTTCACTTCTTCGCATGCCACCAACCATTTTGGCTTTGCCATGTTTGTAACGCAAACATTAAAACCTTATGTGTCTAAGTATCGTTGGCTATTGTTTTTATGGGCAGGAAGCATTGCTTATGGACAAGTATATGTGGGCGTACATTACCCATTAGATATTATGGTGGGTGCTTTGTTGGGCTGTGGCATTGGGTATATGGTGGCTTCGTTTTACAATAGACGCATTGCAACACATTATCCGTTGGCAATTAGTTAGTGGTTAGTGGTAAATAATTCGCTACAAATACAACGAAAAAATTGATTACTAACCACTAACCACTAATAACTACTACACAAAGCTTATTAGTTCTACGTCAAATACCAACGTACTGTTTGGTCCTATCTGCGCACTTACATGCCTGTCTCCATAAGCTAAAGATGGATGCAAGAAAAACCTGAACTTACTTCCTTCTGGCATAAGTTGAAGTCCTTCTGTCCAGCCAGATATTACCCTGTTTAAAGGAAAAGAAGCGGGTTGTCCCCTCATAACACTACTGTCGAAAACAGTTCCATTTATCAAAGTGCCGTGATAATGACAAGTTACTGTATTTGTTGCATTTGGCTTTCTTCCCGTTCCAAGCGTAATCACTTCGTACTGCAAACCACTTTCTAGTTCTACTACACCTGGTTTTGTTTTATTTGCTGCCAAAAAATCTTCTCCTTCTTGTAGGTTGGCAGCACCTTTTCCATTTCTTAATTCCGCTAATTTATCAGCTATTCCCATATTATTAATTTTTCGCAAATGTAAGGTTCTCCATTTTATTTGAGGAAATTAATCAATTCGATTTTTAATTACTAGCAACTAAACTTGCTCCACTCACATTGCCACTTTTTGTTTGCAAACGCAAATGAACATGCCATTAATAGGCCTTTAAATTGTCTGCTTCTATCTCTACTACTTCCCCTTTTTGCCTAAGGATTGCCACCCCTTTTTCTTTTGCTAGCTCTTCTAGTTTGGGGTAGAAGGAAAAACTTGCAATGCCCAAGTAAAAGGTATAATTGGCATAATAAGGAAACAATTGCTTAAAGTTTTGCACTTTCTTTTCTATCAGATTGATTACATCATTCTCATGGGCTTTGTACTTGCACTCAATCAATGCGATGTTGTTGCCATTATACATAGCTATATCAAATTCATCTTCTAGCCTTGCTATTTTCCCATGAATGTTTTTAGTGATTTCATCAAACTTAATAGTACCTAGTCTTGGTTCATCATACAGCGAGTTGTAAAAATACTCCTCGGTACTCTCTCTGTGGTTATTAGCCATATTTCCAAGTGTAAAGCCCATCCTCGCCAATTTTACTTCATCTTTTTTCACTTGCTCAGCATTCTTCTTCATCAGCTCATCAGTTTCTCTCATTTTTACAGTCAGCTCTGCATTAGAAACAGCCAAACATGCCACCAATTTCTTTAATTCATTATCTGTCATTATGTGCCATTTCTACAAATATACCCTTTCAGTAAGTGTTAATGATGAAAGATTAAAGTTTAATTCACTAGACTAATATTAAACATTCATCATCCTCAAACTAACCACTAATTGGTGCCAAATAACCCCCAAATATCAAATAAACCCCACCCGACTGACAATGTATCATACATGAAGTCTAATAAACCCCACCCGACCGACAATAAATCATACATGAAGTCTAATAAACCCCACCCGACTGACAATAAATCATACATGAAGTCTAATAAACCCCACCCAACTCCTAATAATGGGCAGGCAACATCAAATAAACCCCTCACCACTTCAAATAAAGGGCACCCTTTCTCAAATAAAC
>CAISCV010000002.1 GCA_903883945.1 uncultured Chitinophagaceae bacterium
ATTTTTCTCAATTTTAGCTGCGCTAAAACCGGATTTCCCTAAGGTGGCTTATATAAGTACTGGTGGATATGCGAGTATTAGCTATTTAAACCTTTTTTAAATTTAGATGCGTTTGCCCTGTATTTATTTATTGGTAATATTATTTAATTGTTATCTTGTGCCCATTCTTGTGCAAAAAATTGTATAAGTAGTTTGGTTTTTGCATTAATTTGCATTAAGCAACTCTAAATGAGCACAAATTTTTTATTGTGTAAACAGATTGTAGTTTTTACCCCGCATTAATACATAAATTAAATTATGAGCAAAAAAGTAATTTCTGTCCTTTCTCTTTTTTTTATTTTTTATTTTCAATCTAATGCGCAACAAAAGCTTTTAGTAAATCAAAATAACACGCAGCATTCTTATTACATCTATCTATCGGGAATTAAGACTAAGGAACAAGTACAAGCGTTGGAAAGTAGCATCCAAAAGAAAAGTGGGGTTCTGTATTTTTTAGGAAACAGGTATCCGGTAAGGTATTTCTTACTAAAAACAAGTCAGGAAGTTTCTAAGGGAAGTTTTTTGGGATGGATAGGTAATAAATATATGGTAGACTATTTTGAGGAAGGAGAAGATAAGTGTGAGGGTGCGCTTTTACAGTTTTACAAAACTCATAGAGCTGTAAAAAAATAATATCTGTATACGTATTAAAAAAATAAGGAACAACAACAACAATACTATTTCTATGAGGAAAATTTCTCTGTTTATACTATTCTGGTTTTCGGTACTACTTCTACATGCGCAAGTTTCTAAAACATTTTCTTTCACTGTTGCATCTGCTATACCGGATAGTGGTAAAGCTGTTGGGGCAACTTGTTATCTGCTGAATGTATTGGGAGTTGGCCAAATAGATAGTACTTATGGGTTAAACAGTATAAAGCTGACTATTAAACATGCTTATGATGCGGATTTAGTAATAAAATTGAAGGCGCCGGATGGAACTACTGTATTGCTTTCTAATCAGAATGGTAGCTCTGGAAAGAATTACATAAATACTATATTTACTGCAACTGCTAATTCTTCTATTACTTCTGGGAGTGCTCCTTTTACAGGAACTTTTTTGCCAGAAGGAGGTAACTTGGGTTCGGTGAATAATAAGCAGAATGCCGATGGTAACTGGTCACTTTGTATTGAGGATGTAAGCCCGAAGTTTACAGGGACTCTGGATAGTTTTAGTTTGGTTTTTAATAATTCTCCAGCCCTAGCACCCCTTCCGATTCCTCCATGTACTAGTACAGCTTCTGCCATTAATACCTGTGTGGACGCACCTTTTATTTGTAATTTAGATGGATTTTGTGGTAGTACTTCTGCAGTTGATACAGCTTATTCCTGGACAGAACTTGATAATACCTTTTACAATTGTAAGGGGTCTACTATTCAAAACAATTCATTTATACGATTTATAGCTTCTTCAACATCTGCATCCTTCAATGTGTGGGTTTATAACAGTCAGAATAATGATGGTATTCAGATGATGTTTATGAATGATGTTTGTGGATCGGGTAAAGTTATTAATTATGGTTGTACGCACGATATTCCTGTTCAGTCTACCCCATTTTTGATTTCAGCTTCAGGTCTTACGGTTGGGAGTACTTACTATTTAATGTTTGACGGGTATGCAGGAGATGTTTGTGATTACACGGTACAGGCAGTTTCGGGTGTGAATCTGGTAAGTATTTCTTTGCAACCAGATTCTGTAACCGTATGCAGGGGTACTGAAATAAAAATGCACGGTACAAGTGGCCTTGGTACAACTTACAACTGGTCGTCTACAACAGTACCTGCTATTGCTAACCCTGATCTTGCTTTGAGTAGTACCACTGCTGCAGATGTAGTTTTGAATACTGGTGCTTTACCAACAAACGTAACAATAGACAGTGTAACACTAACAGGTACGGCTGTAGGAACTTGTCCAGCATCTTCCACTTCAATTTTTCATATTCTAGATGCGCCTGTTGTTTCACAGGCACTGCCATTGACACAGACAGGGTTGATAAATTTTGTTGTTTCTCCATTAACGGTAACTGCTACAGGTACAGCGATTACTTACCAGTGGTATGTAACAAGTAGTAATCAAAACTGGGGAGGCAAAGCTATAGCAGGAGCCACATCGCCCACTTATACGCCACCTACAGACGCAGCTGGAACACTATATTATTACTGTGTTGTAAGTAATGGGGTATGTGCACCTCACAGCAATGCAGACCAGGTAATAGTTAGTTTTGGTCCTACTTGTACGCCTGATACACTTGCTTTTGTTCAGCAACCTACTACAGTGGCTCAGAGTATGGCTATGAGTCCTGCTGTAACCGTCAAGGTATTCTGTAAAGCAAATGGCATTAATTATATCCCCAATAATTACAATGGGTTGGTTACACTTTCTGCGAAAAATGGTTGTGGATATATATCCCAATCTGTAAACGCTGTAAATGGCTTAGCAACTTTTAATAATGTAGTCTTCACAAGAAGTTTTCAAAATGGGGTATCGTTGGTGGCAACTGCAGTTACCATAACTACAACTACAGTAAGTGATACTTTTAGTGTAAATATTCCAACTAGCGGGGGAGGTGGAAGTAAAACAGTTACCAAAACAATTGCGAGTAACGACTTCGAAACACCTTTAACTGGTAAATGGTCTTGGACTGCTGGTACTGGCACATTTCCTACCGATGATGTAACTGGTATTGATTGTCAACAGGGTAATTGTTATATAAGAAAAAGCGATAATGGGACATTTACTTCTGGGAAAAGTGAAGATCAGAACACTATAACTTTTTCTAATTACACTAACCTAAGCAAATATAAAAATCTTACATTGAACTTTAAGGTTGCTTCCCTTTCTGATGTAGGTTGTGCAACAGCCCCTTCCTCTGGTGCTTGTAAATCAGCTGATTCTGGCCCGGGAACTGATATTAATGAAAATATGATTGTTGAAACTTCAGTAGATGGTGGGGCAAGCTGGCAAACATTATTGACCCACAAGGGAGGTTCTAACTGGCTTTTCCCTTTTGCATCTACTCCAGTAACAACCTTAAGTTTGGGGGCTGGTGTAACCTATACTTCAACAGAAAACAATAGCGCTTTTAAAGTAGATATTACAGGCAATGACCAATTTCAATTACGGTTTACAGCAACTGATAACAGGTTTAGTGAAAATTGGAGTATGGATGATATATCGTTGGTTGGAGATACGACGACTCTTTTGCCAGGAGGAACCCAATCACCATTGCCTGTAGTTAGCGCAGGCAATGATACGGCCATTTGCAAAGGCGGTACTGCGGCGTTGTTTTCTACTGTTACGAATTCAGTGGGTACGGTTAAATATACATGGAGTCCTTCAACCGGGTTAACCAATAAATTAGATTCTACCCTTGGCAATCCATCAGCTTCCAAGCTTTCTGCAAATCAGACCTATCAATTAACTATTGTAGATGGTGATAATTGCCCTGCCACAGCTAATCCGGTTAATATTATTTTAAACAAACAACCTGTGCTTACCAGTCAATCAACCCCTGCACAAACAGTATGTGTTGGAAGTTCTTTGAATACGTTGAGTGTAGTAGCTGCCAATACAGAGTCTTATCAATGGTATAGCAATAACACCGCTTCAAATAATGGAGGCGCTGCTATAGCTGGTGCAACTACTTCTACTTATACCCCATCTTCTGCTGTGGCAGGTACTACCTATTACTACTGTATAATGGGAGGTAATTGTAGCCCTTCGGTGACAAGTGCAGTATCGGGAGCCATTATCATCAGTGAAACCGCTTCTCCAACTGTTAGTGTTACACAACCTACTTGTTCTGATGCAAATGGTTATGTTGCGGTATCACCTGTAACTTCTGGCTTTACCTATAGCTCTGATGGTAGCAGCTTCGCTACTTATACTTCTGCTTTTAAGGTTGCGGCAAGTGGCAATTATACTATCTATGCAAAAAATACTAATGGTTGTATATCTTCTGCTACTACGGGTACAATTAATGCCGCTTTAACTGTTCCGGCTAATCCCGCAGTTAGTGTTACTCAACCTACCTGTGCTGATGCTAATGGATATGTGACAGTATCTCCTGTTGTTTCTGGTTTAACTTACAGCATTGATGGTACTAACTTCACTACTTATTCCAGTGCGTATAAAATAGCAGCAGGCGGTACTTACAGCATCTATGCGAAAAATACAGATGGATGTATTTCTGCTTCAACCAAAGGCACAGTTAATGCTGCCTTGGCAGTGCCTGCTGCCCCAACAGTAAGTGTTGCACAACCTACCTGTGCTGATGCCAATGGTTATATTACTGTTACTCCTGTAACTTCTGGTTATACTTACAGCACTGATGGTACTAGCTTTGCCATTTATTCCACTCCTTTTAAAGTTGCTGCAGGAGTATCCTATAACATCTATGCAAAAAATTCGGTTGGTTGTATTTCTACTTCAACTACAGGAACGATAGGGGCAGCCCCGGCGGCACCTGCTTCCCCAACGGTTATTATTACACAACCTACTTGTACAGATGCCAATGGGTATGTGACCATTTCGCCGGTAACCTCTGGTCTTACTTACAGTACAGACGGTACTAATTTTGCAACCTACACAACACCATATAAAGTTGCTGCGAGTGGTTCGTTCAGCATCTATTCTAAAAGTGCAATTGGTTGTATATCTACTGCTATCACGGGAACAATAAATGCTGCACTAGTTGTGCCTTCTGCTCCAGTTGTTTCAGTTGTAGAACCTACTTGTTCTGATGCTAATGGCTACATCACAGTTTCTCCAATAACTTCTGGTTTTAGTTACAGCACGGATGGTACCAACTTTGTTTCTTACACTACACCTTATAAAGTTGCTGCTGGAGTTGCATATACTATCTATGCAAAAAATACAGATGGGTGTATCTCAATTGCTACAACTGGTAAAATAGGTTCAAGACTACTTCCTCCTACAGCCTTCCCTTTAACTGGTGGGGGAAATTTTTGTGTAGGTAGTAGTGGATTGGCTGTCGGTGTATCCTCCTCCGAATTGGGCGTTATTTACCAATTGCTTATAAATGGTGTTAACTCGGGTAGTGCTGTTGCTGGTACAGGCATTGCTATTAGTTTCTCTAAACAAAGTACTATTGGAAATTATACAGTTGTTGCTACTAACAGTACAACGGGATGTACCGCAAACATGACAGGAAGTGTAGCTATCACTAAAACTTCTATAGTTGCGCTATCTATCAGTACCACTGTAACCAAAAATACTTTTTGTTATGGGGATAATACCACTTTTACCGCCACTAGTAAAAATGCGGGTAACTCTCCTACCTACGAATGGATGATTAATGGGGTTACTGCTCAGGCAAATACGAGCAATTCTTTTTCTTCTAAAACATTACAGAATAACGATACCGTCATTTGTATCTTAAGAAGTACGGCTGATTGTTTGGTGAAGGATACCGTAATTAGTGCGCCAATTGTTGTAGTGGTGAACTATGTTCCTACTGTTCCAGCCATCACATTGACAGGCATAAACCCTATTTGCCCCAAAGTGACCACTACACTTAATGATGCTCTTTCAAAAGGTGTATGGAGCAGCAGTGCTACCAGCATTGCAACTGTAGACCAAAAGGGTGTAGTAACAGGCGTAGCTAATGGTACTGCTACTATTGGATATAGTGTAACAAATATTTGTGGTACTACGAATAAAAGTTATTTAATAACTGTTTCGCCCAAATCGGTGGTAGCATCCATAGTTGGAGATTCGATTATATGTAAAAATAATCTGTCACAATTAACAGATGCTACTAAGGGTGGTTTATGGAGCAGTTCTAAACCATCTGTAGTAAGAATTGGTAAGGATGGGGGAGTAAATGCCTTGGGCACAGGTGTAGCTACGATTTTCTACACTGTAGCTGGAAATTGTATAGCTGATACTCCTTCACACATTATTAAAGTTGTGGGCGAAACACCCAAGGTGAAATATGATAGTGTTCGACCAACCTGTCTTTATCCTTCTACAGGGTCTTTAAGTATTACAAGTGTTCAAGGTAATGAGGCACCTTATTTTGGTAATTATAATGGGAATTCTTACTCTATCCCTTTTACCCTTGGGAACTTGTCTGAGTCGATCTATTCTATTCAGATAACTAATAAGTATGATTGTATTGTGGATAGTACTACCATTAAAGACTTTCTGTTGAAACTACAAGACGATGGCAATTGCGATACCCTTTATGTACCTACCTGTTATGTGCCTGGCTACAAAAACACTTACGGTCAAACCCAATATTTTAAACCCTTGGGGGGATCAACGATGCAGATAAAAACGATTGATTTTAAGTTATATAATCGTTATGGGAACTTAATTTTCGAATCACATGATTTAAATAATGGCTGGAATGGCACTTTTAATGGCTTAGAACAACCTACAGGTACTTATGTATGGTATTTGGATTATGCCCTTGTAAATGGTGATGGTAAACTAATAGAGCGGAAAGGTACCTGTGTATTGATAAGATAGCAATTGTTGAAAATTGATCCGGATTTATAGTAAATAACAGGTCTCAAATAAACAAATGAGACCTGTTATTTCTTTTTAAAAACACTAAAAAAAGCAGCCTGAATTGGCGGTATATAAATTTAATAAAAATTGTTTGATAGTCGAATTATTGGTATTTACTTAGGTTTACGCTCAAATTCTTTTAGGATTCTTGCTATCTTATGTTTAGTATTTAATAGCTATAAAGGATTGAGCCAACAAGGGACTTTTATTGCAATTGGTGCTGGAGGATTGTTTTCAATTAATACAAATGACTGTAGTTCTACCCCTTTGACTAGTTCCTGTTCTAATTTTGCTGGTTCTGCCTTATCAATTGCCTTAGATAACACGACCTTATACATTAATGATAACCAAGGAAATCTTTACAGTATTACATTGGGTTCTTCCGGAACGGTTGGTAATTGCGACTCATTGGGTAAATTTTTAAGTGGTAGTGGAAAAATTTATGGGTTAACAGTTGGTCCGAGTGGAGTAGTATATGCTGCGAGTGGTAGTTTGATTGAAACGTATAATCCAAATACAAAGGCATTCGGGACACTTGGAAGCCTTCCATCTAATCTTTCGATAGGAGGGGATTTATTGTTTTATAAAGGTAATCTTTATGAAATGTGTACCAACAATAACTTGGTATTGGTAGATACTTTACAACCATCGAAAAGCCAGGTTTATGAGCATTTTAATAGCACAGAAACAATATTTGGGTTAGCAAGTGTTACCGTTCCCTGTAGTCCTAACCAAGTTTATGCGGTAGCAAATAGTGGCTACATATATTCAGTTGCTATGAACCATACGAACCAAGCATTAACAAACAAAATATGTACAAATTCCTTTGGAAAAATTAATGATGCGGCTAGCATTGCAGAAACACAAAGTACTCCTCCACCTAATACGCCTGTTGCACTAAGCCCAGTTGTATATTGTGTTAATTCTGCTGCAACTGCACTTACTGCCTCAACTTCAGGCAGCAATGATACCCTCAATTGGTACACGTCCCTTTCTGGGGGTGTAAGTTCAGTTGCTCCAACGCCCATAGTCGGTAGTACGCAAACTACCACAACTTATTATGTGAGTCAGACTGATATTACGACGGGATGTGAAAGTGATAAGACACCTATTGTTGTAAATGTAGATACCTTTTCTTCGCCTAAACTAGTAATTGAAGCTAGTGCAACTACTGTGTGTTCAGGTGCTACAGTAAGTTTCCTTGCATCACCAACTAAAGGGGGAACATTACCCTTTTATCAATGGAAAGTGAATGGGCTAGATGTAGGTTCAGACACAAGTTTATATATAAATGATTCTTTGAAGGATGGGAGTCTGGTTACTTGTAAATTAACGAGTAACGAGAAATGTATACTTTCACCCAATGCAATTAGCAATACAATAGCTATTACAGTGAATACTATCGATTCGATGCCCACCATTCATATCAATGCAAGTGATACTTCTTTCTGTCCTGGCACTATTGTTACGTTCAAAGCTGTTATATCAAATGGTGGAAAGTCTCCCCAATTCATCTGGAGGCAGAATGGCGTTGTTGTAGGTAATAACGACTCGATATACCAGACTAATGGGCTTGTAAATGGAGATACCATTACTTGTGGACTCATAAGTAGCTATGCTATTTGTTTGTTGACTGATACAATTAAAAGTAACAAAATAAGGATGTCTGTTACTGCAAAAATTCTTCCCACTCTTTCTATTTACACCGATACTACTATCGTTTGTAGTGGAGTACCTGTAACATTTACTTCAAGTGAAACTCATGGGGGAACAGTTCCGTCTTATTACTGGCGTATAAATGGTAAAAACGCTTTGAATGGAAATGCTAGTGTTTTTACGACTACCTCTCTAAAAAATAATGATGTAGTAAGTTGCACTTTGGTAAGTAATGAAGCTTGTTTGATAACCAATACGGCTCAAAGTAGTATTACAATGAAAGTTCTTTTTACACCTGACTCTGTTATAACCATTCGCACGAGTGATACGAATATTTGTCCGGGTGCAAAGGCAATCTTTGTTGCGACTTCACCTAGAAAGCTGAAATTAGACTGGGCAATAAATGGTGCTTATATCGAAACAAATTCAAGCGATTCCTTCGAAAGTAATATTATACGAGATGGAGATTCCATTTCTTGTCGTTTTGTGACCGATTACGGGTGTGGAATAGTCACGATAATCAGTAACCCAATTGTTGTAAGAGTGGTGAGGGATATACCCCCGACAATAGTTGTAACTACGGATACTACTACCATCTGTAAGGGAAGTACTCTTACTTTTTCTGCTGTTACTACCAATGGTGGCGTAAAACCATATTATCAGTGGATGGTAAATGGAAACAATGTTGGGGGGGATTCGGCAAGGTTAAATACTTCTATTCTTTCAGATGGTGATAAGGTGTCTTGTTCCATCCTGAGCGATATTGGTTGCCTTACCAAGAAAGATGGTGTGAGCGTGCCACTAAAGATTACTGTTGTCAGTCCTCCTGTAGTGTCGCCAATTGAAGGGGAAGATAGTGTATGTCAGGGGAAAAGCATTACATTAACAAACAAGTCACTTGGGGGTAAATGGATAAGTAATGTTGAGAATATAGTTACAATAGATTCTGTTAATGGTATTGTTAGTGGGCATAAATCGGGCTTAAGTACTATTAGTTATTCTGTTAAAAATAGCTGTGGAACTACTACACAGTCAGTATTAATGACTGTAGTTGATAGTCCGAATGTTTTTATTATATCTGGGCTTGACTCAGTCTGTGTAAATAGTAATATTACACTAACAGAATGGGCAAAAGGTGGTGTATGGAGTAGTGATAATGATGCTGTTGCAACAGTAGATAAAGTAAATGGTGTGGTAAGTGGACTAAATGCAGGAAGAGACAGTATTAAGTATACCATTTCTAATAGTTGTGGAACAGATTACAAAGCAAAGTTGATTTATGTAGTAGGAGAAAGGGCAATTAGTAGTTTAATAATTAATCAACAACCTAATTGTATAGCTCCATCATCAGGTAGTATTACTGTTAAAATAAAAGGAAGTGATAAATATTATCAATATGGTATAAATGGAAATTTATACAGTAATGATTCTGCTGCTACTAATTTAAATGCAGGAACTTACGAAGCTTTAATCTATAACAGTTTGGGTTGTGTAATAGATATAATCCCCTTCGAATTGAAATTGAAAATTGATGGAACTTGTGATACTTTGTATGTTCCGACTGTTTTTATACCTTATGGATCATTTTCTGAATGGAAGGAGCTAAGGCCTTATGGCGGTTCCTCTACAATAAAATCGATTTCTTTTAAAGTGTATAATCGTTATGGTAATTTAGTTTATGAAAGTCATGAATTAAATAGGGGATGGAATGGAACAACAAATGGTCTTTTGCAAGAAGCCGGGGCTTATGTTTGGTATTTGAGTTATTCACTTTTTAATGGGCCACCCAAAGAAATGAAAGGTACGAGTGTATTATTACGATAAGTTTGCAAAATTATTAATTGGAATTAACTGCAAAAGTTTTATTATTTTATCTAAAAACAACAAATGAAGACAATTATTTTATCCGTAGCTGCCTTTTTTATATCGGCTTACGCTATTGCTCAATCAACACCCGACAATCCCCGGGATCCTTCTTTGGGATTCGGCTTCTTTCTAAAAGATTTTGTTACTCCCGTGAATATTCACGCTACTTCATTTAGTAATGTTTTGAATAATCATAAATATGGCAAGCCTGCTGATATGCCTTTGGGCGTAGAGGTACATTATTACCAAGGGATTACGACTCATTTAGATGTGAGGGGGGCTTTAGGTGGTTATTTTGCCAAATATGGTGCAATACCCAATAATGTCTCAGATAAAGAGCAATTTGGGGTAGACCTCAATGCTCAGTTGAATTTGAAATTATTTACAGACAAAGTTCTCTTTAACCCCTATTTGACAGGCGGGGTCGGAATTACGAATTTTAATGCAAATAACTTCTATGAAAGTGCAAATGCAGGTGCTGGATTTGAA
Organism: uncultured Chitinophagaceae bacterium; assembly: GCA_903883945.1. GTDB lineage: Bacteria > Bacteroidota > Bacteroidia > Chitinophagales > Chitinophagaceae > Parasediminibacterium. The sequence continues at coordinate 10,589 of CAISCV010000002.1, forward strand.
TTTAATATCGGTAAGGGGACTTTTTTTTATATCCAGACAGTTTATGATTTTCAGATAAATCATCAGTTGTTAGATAATCTTAACTACTCTATTGGTTATGCCGCTCCAATCTTCAAGATAACCAAGCCAGCCAAGCTTGTTGTCGCACCACCTCCGCCACCACCTCCGGTTGTTGACACAGATGGTGATGGTATTCCAGATAGCAAAGACAAATGTCCTACAATTGCAGGAATTGCAAAATATAATGGTTGTCCAATTCCTGATACTGATGAGGATGGTATAAATGATGAAGAGGATAAGTGTCCTACTGTTGCCGGTGTTGCCAGATACAAAGGTTGCCCTGTGCCAGATACTGACGGTGATGGTATAAATGATGAGCAAGATAGTTGTCTTTTGGTTCCTGGTTTGACCAAATATCACGGTTGTCCAATTCCCGATACTGATGGTGACGGTATAAATGACGAAGAGGATAAATGTCCTGCCGTGATTGGTACAAAGGAAAATTTTGGTTGCCCCGAAATACAAAAGAAGATAAATGAGTTGGCGAAGAGTGTTTATTTTAATACTGGTACTGCCGTAATTTCTAACAAGGCTCTGAAGCCATTGGATGAGGTTATTGCTATATTGAAAGCTAATCCTATTGCTAAGCTTTCTATTGAAGGGCATACAGATAATACGGGTAGTGAAGATGTTAACAAGGTGCTTTCTCAAAAGCGTGCCGATGCCATTAGTGTATATCTTTCTAAGAAAGGCATTGACGCAAGTCGTTTAACAGCAGTAGGTTATGGCTCAAGCAAATCAATTGCCGACAATAAAACTGCTGAAGGCAAGGCTTTGAATAGGAGGGTAGAGTTGAAAGCAACCTACTAATTGTTAGATTATTAATAATAGACAGTAGTAGTTATTAATAAAAATTAAAAGAGGTTATTGAAAGATAAACTTTCAATAACCTCTTTTTTATGAGGTGTAGTCCTTAACTACATATTTCTTTTAATATGCTTGCAAGTCTTAAACCAGCGAGCAATAACTGTTTTTCTATTAGCGGAGTGTTTTTATCAATGTACACTTGACTCACTTTGCCATCTTTAAAGTTATAGGCATCATCCAAATAAGAGCGAGACTCAGTCATCCATTTTAATAAATCAATGTGTTGTATCTCATTAATTTGTTCTGGGGAGTAGGTATTATAAAATTTTGTACAGCTATCGATGTTTATCTTTTTTTGCTCTATTATCTCTGTATCCCAAAAACTGTGAAGGTTGCCTGAATAGCCTGGTGCGTTAATAGATACTGAGTTTCCCCCCCTGTCATCTGGATATCCATTGTGAAGTGGTTGATGTAAGTCTCCAATCAGGTGAAATGCCATGAGAATATCCTGTTTAATCTGGCTATCCTTTAGTTTTTCTTTATGTTTCATTTCTACTATGATACTATTCATCACAGTTAAGATATTTCCTTCTATTTTTGGTTTATAAACACTGTCTTTGGGAATGTTTATATAGTGCCATGTTTTCATGTAGTCATAATAGTTATTGGAACGCATATCATCCATCCAGGTGCCAGCTTCTTCGATGCTCATTTTGCGTAGATAATGTCGTACAACTTTTTGGGTGCTGTCGTCTAAATACCTAAAAGCAATCTCTGCTACCAACTGGTGCCCTTTGCTTCCCCATGCAAAAGATTTTTGGGGAATTGCAAAAATGGCGACTGCTGCAAAAAACGGAATAACTAATTTCTTCATTTTACTAACTTGTTTATATTAAAAATTAACCCCTGCTGGTGTTACCCTGCAAGTATAGTTATTTATTTTATAACTCTGTTAATAGGTTTTTGGGAGTAATTGCTTATTCTTTAATTTGCAAAGAACCTTCTTGAAAATAATTGAGTTTATTTATTGGAACTTGTGTTTATTAACTATAAATTGGCTAATCTGAATTGTTGTTATATTACTTAATTAATAGTTTCTTGCAAATGAAATATTGATACTTATTAATATAGGATATGTTGTTGATTTCATAGTGAAAATGCTACTTTGTCTCCTTCGGAAAAAATATTATTTAGGAAGTATGAAAAAACTGTTGCTCATTACAGTTTCAACCCCTACATTTGCAGCCGGCAGGTCTTATACGACCAGCTCCTGTTGAAACTCCCCAGGGTAGGAATACAGCAAGGATAGACGGTTGTAGCGGTGCGATGTAAGTAGCCTGCCGATTTTTTTATTTAGGTTTCTATACTTATTCTAATTTCTATACAGAAGAATCACCACTCAAATTTAAATTAAATGAAATTTTTTATTGACACGGCAAATCTGGCTCACATTAAGGAAGCCAATGATTTAGGTATTTTGGATGGCGTTACAACCAATCCTTCCTTAATGGCAAAAGAAGGCATCAAGGGGAATGAAGCCATTTTAAATCATTACAAAACAATCTGTGAATTGGTTGATGGCGACATCAGCGCGGAAGTTTTATCGGTAACTTTTGACGAGATGGTTGCAGAAGGTAAAACCCTTGCTGCGATACATCCTAATATCGTAGTGAAAATACCGATGACTAAAGATGGTATTAAAGCAATTAAATGGTTTTCAGATAATGGTATCAGAACCAATTGTACGCTTGTGTTTAGCGCTGGTCAGGCAATCTTAGCTGCAAAAGCAGGTGCCACTTATTTGTCTCCTTTTATTGGGCGTTTAGATGATACAAACTGGGACGGTGTAGATTTGATTGCTCAGATTGCTAACATTTATGCAATTCAAGGTTTTGAAACAGAGATTCTTGCTGCCTCTATACGTAATCCGTTGCATATAGTAAAATGTGCAGAAGCAGGTGCTGATGTTTGTACCTGTCCACTAAGTTCTATCTTAGGTTTGTTGAAGCATCCTTTAACCGACATAGGATTGGCACAATTTATTGAAGACGCTAAGAAAATGTAAATAGTTAATTGTTGAATTATCATAAAAAGTCCCTCAATCATCTTGAGGGACTTTTTTTATTATTTATAGCTCTGCGTATTTTGCCTTTTCCAATGCATAGAATCTTTGGTTCTGATAGGTGGATTAATTAACATTTTACAGGCACAAAATCAGCTGTTTATCATATATGGAAGTGTCTCTAAAAATAAAACCAATCTTTTTTTGGCTCTCTCGTGTCTCCCCCCTATATTTGCACTCCCAAAACAAGCAAGGAGCGTTGGTAAATCGGTTAATACACCTCCCTTTCACGGAGGAATGACGGGTTCGACTCCCGTACGCTCTACTAGTTATTCATACAATCAGACTTAAGGGCTGTGAATCGTAAGGTTCACAGCCTTTTTTGTTTTTACGTTTATAATGTACCTTTCTTATATATTTGAATAATGAATAAGTATCGGATATTAGTTGCAGCCTTCTTTCTCGGGCTAATTATCTCTGCCATTAACCCCCATGATTATTTTACTTGGATATTAGAAGTGTTTCCTGCCATGATTGGCTTTGTGGTGTTGGTTATTAGTTTTAATACATTCAGGTTCACCACGCTTACCTATTGTTGTATTCTCTTTCATTGCTTTATCCTTTTTATTGGAGGACATTACACCTATGCAGAAGTACCACTCTTCAATTGGATAAAAGAGGTTTATCATCTGGCACGTAACGACTATGATAAGGTAGGACATTTCGCCCAAGGGTTTGTGCCTGCCATGATTGTTAGAGAGCTGTTTATAAGAAAACAAATTGTAAAAAGAGGATGGATACCCTTTCTAACTATCTCGGTTTGTGGTGCTATCAGCGCTTTATATGAGTTGTTGGAATGGTTTGTTGCCATTACTTCGGGGCAATCATCTGAAGCATTTCTGGGTACACAAGGAGATAATTGGGATACGCAATCGGATATGTTTTTTGCCTTCATAGGTGCAAGTTGTATGCTACTATTTTTGAGTAGAATTCAAGATAAAATCATTAATAGGCTTTAATCTAATATTGATACACCAAGTTATTTTTCATAGATAGAAACAATATTTAATAGATCATGGAAACAATAAAGAAGTTGTTAGCAGAACAACAAGAACAGTTACTGAACACCTTAGAGTTGCGCTTTGAAAAGCATGCAAGTCGTCACAAAGGAATTAAATGGGAAAGTGTGTTGGCCAAGGTGTTAGTGGACAATGAGGATAAACTGTGGTCATTGTATCAGATGGAGGTTACAGGAGGCGAACCAGATGTAGTAAAAGAAGATGAACAGACGGGGGAATACGTTTTTTATGATTGCTCCCCAGAAAGCCCTAAGGGGCGTAGAAGCTATTGTTATGATCGGGAGGCCTTAGAGGCAAGAAAGGAATTTAAACCTGCAAATAGTGTTGTTGATGCTGCAACAGAGATGGGTATATCCCTTTTGACGGAAGCGGAATACAGGGCTTTACAGTTATTTGGAGACTTCGATTTAAAAACTTCCAGTTGGGTACTGACACCTGCTGCAATTCGCCAACTAGGCGGTGCCGTGTTTTGCGACAGGCGGTACAATACGGTATTCTTGTATCACAATGGGGCAGAATCTTATTATGCAGCACGTGGTTTCAGAGGTTCATTAAGGGTTTAAGTAGGCTAGAAACAGCAGATGTAACAGCTAACTATACCTTTAATTGTTACATCTTTTATGTTATTTTTTTAACGTAGTAACCTTTTCTTATGGTTATTAAAACACTTGTTTGTTGTTGATCGTCAGCCTGTTTATCCTTTAACTCACGAGAGTATCCTAATTCGTTAAATCTGAAAAAAGTAGCATTACCTAATTAGTGTGATAGAACCATTTCTAGTAATGATAGTTCCATCTATTTTGGTAAGCTTTGCTGCATATACATAAACGCCAATTGGTTGATCCTGGCCTTTGTACTTACCATCCCAAGCATAAGTTTTATTGTCTATATCTCCTTTTGATTCAAATACGAGATTACCCCATGAACTGAATACCCACAAATGCACCTCCTTATATAAGGCTGAACTTCCTCTTACATAGAACACAGGGTTGTAACGATCCCCATTCGGGCTAAAAAGGTTTGGAATAAAGACATCACTTGGTATTACTTCAAGGGTAAACGTAGCTGTATCTGATTTACAAACATTTGACGGATTAATATATAAAATAATATCTTCTCCCTTAGTTAGACCTTTTATTTTAGCGGTATTGCCCAAACTATCCAAAGAAGCAACTGCATTATCGGTATTTACCCAAAAACCAGCTTCCACATCATCCGTAAGGGTGATCGTTTGTCCTGCCAAAATGGTGTTGGAAGAAGCAGAGGAACTGATAGTAGAATGTGTTGGAGGTGTCTCCGTTGATAATACATGCGTAACAGTATCCTTGCACCCGATGGATGAGGTAGCAATTAGTTTAACAGTATAGCCTGCTGTTTTAGGAACGGTATAAGTATAGGTTGGGTCTTTGATAATACTCGTTCCTGCGCCATCACCAAAGTTCCAGACATAGGTTAGTTTGCCTGATATAGCCGTATCGCTTTTATTAATAAACTGTACCTTACCCTCGGGGATACAAATACTTGCCGGCATACTGAAGTCGGCTACAGGTGGGGCAAGGATGGTTACTGTAACCTTCTTTACCGTATCTGTAAAACAACCAATATTGTTGATTGTACGAAGTCTTACCTGATAGGTCGCAGAAGCAGGGAAGGTAAATATTGGATTTTGCACATAACTACTATCCTTGTTGGTTGTGCCGAATGCCCATTGCCATTTAGACAATGTATCACCCGGAATGGGTTTGGTTTGATCTTTAAATTGAAGGCTGGCACTACCGCAAGTGACAGGGGTAAAGCTGAAGTTGGTGGTATCTCTTAATACATTCATCACCACATCAAAGGTTTTAGATCCACCACATTCATTGGTGAAAGTACCATAAGCCGTAAGGGTAAATTTAAAGGAGCCAATGCTGTCAAACGTGTAGTTCTTTGGAGACTTGAATGTATAATACGTAATCCCATCCCGCACAAAACTGCCGGTAGGTAGAATATTGCCGATTGCGGTGTCATTGGTAGGAAGTACACTTGGGTCGTTGGCAGAAACCCATTGGATGCTACTGATTTTTGAAGGATCATACGGTAGTGAGATATTAATACCGGTACTATTTCCTTTACAGGTTATTGGGAATGGCGATGTGCCAAAAGGTGTATTGGCAGTAATAATAGCAGTAAGATCCTGTATGGATGTGCCTGCATTATATCCCCAGCTTTCTCCCTTTGCCGTACCATAAGCAATGGCATTGAATCCTACCGATGCAGACAAGGTATGCACAGATGGATAGCTAACGTGAAACTTTGCCCACGAATAGCTTGAGTCCTGTGTAAAAGGCGTAAATGCGTTTGCAATGGGTATCAATGGGGCTGAACCATAGGCGGTACCTGTAATAGAATCCAGGTGATAACTGCTTGTGCCCGTATCAACCATTTGGGTAGGGTTGGAGGTAGAATCTAATCTGAAACTAGATACACCTTTTGTTGGTATGACTACGTTGATATAAGTACCCCCGCTATTGCCATCCTTAAAATCAGACGTATAAACAGTGGTACTCTTTATTGACTGTTGTACCGGACTCAATAAAATCATTTCTGGGTCACCTGTCCCATTGTTACCAATGGTAGAGTCTCCACATGCTCCTCCAGGTAATATAAATTGGGTCACGTTGATGGGTTTATCACTTTCAATCTTCTTACAAGTGTTGCCCTCAATTTCGTAGAATGACCCTGTTGCATTTAAAGTCGCTTTATCTAATGGGGTATTATCCACTTTTACAGTGGTGGAGGCATCCTGAACCCCAATTCTAAAAACATTATATTCCATTGTTTTAGTTGGTACAGTCAAGTATTTGGTACCCCAGGCAACCTTTGGAAACATTTGTTGAATTAAGTTGTCCGAACCCGAAACAGGGCTACAGCCTAGTCCAGGGGCCGTTATCAACGTCCGGCTGTTTCCTGCAAATACCGAGATCGGATGACTACAATCACTTACAACTGTAGTACCTGTTAAATCTTCACTTACCCCCAATCCTTTTATTCCTCCTTGGTCTACCAAGCCCAATGCATTAAATACCTGCCCTTTATTTAATACTATCTGATAACCACTTGTTGTATTCGCTGCAAAGGCAATGTTGCCAACTGGCTTGTTGCCGTTTAGAACAGGCGAAGAAGCCGAATCGATGATGGGTACTGTAGGTTTGAAAGTAATAAGTGTATTATCTTCTTTTGCCATTACAAAGAAATAAGTATTGGGTACGCCTGTGTTGGAGGCTGCACCACCATACGTTTGTACGATGTAAGAGGAGTTCCAGGTATTGGTTGGGAATACCATACTACCGCCTGCCGAGTTGTTGGTAGCATAGTCATATAAAAACAACGCTACAGGAACATTATTGGTTACTTCTACGTGTATGCCCCTATCGCTGATTCCTGTGTAATACAACCTGCAATCGGGTAAACCCTTTACATTTTTAGAATCGTTGGGATCGCCTGTAGGAAAGCCAGAAACAATTACGACACTATCCGCCGCAACCGTGTAATACTGTGGTGCAAAAGAAGGGATACCCGGTACTGAGACCTTTATGGTAGCAGATTGTGCACCTGCAGCTATATATAATTGCAGGCCATACCCGCTTTTGTTTTCCATGTGTTCTTCTAAACCATGTCCTACCCAGAAATCTGTTCCTAAATTGGTTAATACATTCGGGTCTTGTATTACGCTACCGGAGAGGATAACCGTGTCTATATAAGGGTTGGCAGCACCACCGCCACTAAATACCAAATTGCCGGTATTCAGACCATAGCCTGTAGTTACTTGTTTTACGAATATCGTTGTGCCCGGCAACGTACTATTGCTGTAAGGTAAGGTTAAAACAGATGGCGCTGTAATAAAGCCACTGCCGTTGGAAGTGGATATCGCAAAACCAACAGGTGGTGTAATGGTAATGGAATCGGACGCTGGCTGAAGGAAATTTGCTGTTAGTATATAACTAAGTACAGTTGAGTTTGAATTTATTACAACTGATGGGAAAGTTAAACTCGCTACTGAGGCCAGGATAGTAGGAACTGGTGCCGCAGATGTAAAGCTTATTTCATTGCCATAAGAAATTCCTACACTGTTAATGGCATAGGCCTTTACATAATAGGTTGTGGAGGGCAATAGTGGTTTGATGGTGCTGCTATAGCTCATACTTGCAGTACCATCCTTGGTGAAGCTGGTGCCCGATGTAGCTGTTTCTGCTCCTGGTATCGTACTCCAGCAAACACCTTCCTGTGTGATGGCAACACCACCGCTGTCTGTGATATTGCCTCCTGTAGTTGCCTTATTGGTTAAAATATTTGAAGCTGCAATCGTTGTAAGTATTGGGGCAGTGGGCGCATCTGTTGTAAAAGATACCGTTGAACCATACAAAACATCTGCTGGCGTTACGGCATACGCTCGTACATAGTAGGTGGTACCTGCACTTAGGCCCGTAATGTTATCGTTGATGGTGCCATTGCTACCATCTGTTGTTTTGGTCGCTAGAGAAGTGTCGGGCGGAACAGAAGCACTTGTGGTCCAGCAAACCCCACTTTGTAAGACAGGGCGGAAGCTACTACCTGTAGAATAGCTTCCTGTAACTGAACCTGCATATTTGGGGGCAATAATAGATTTTGTTGCTGAGGTAGTGGTGACAGTTGGTACAGCGGCAGCGGTATTGATACTTCCAGAAAAAACGGTCGTGAACATACTGAAATAATCACTTTTTGTAGCACCACTGTTACTGGTAAGGTATAACCGGATGGTATAAGAATGTGCATTGTACAATAGTAAGTTCAATCCGCTGAAAGTAACGGTAGAGGTTCCTAACTGTACCGATTGTTCTGCCGAAAAAGGTAGCCAGTTGCCTTTGCCATCTACCTGGTAAAATGGTGTTAAGAGCAATGTTTTGCCACTGGTGATGGTGGTGCTAGGTGTTTGAAAGGTAATATTGGTGAGGGTAATGTCGAAGCCTGCTTTGGGTGCTAGTGGGAAGTCTATGTTAAACGTATTGGTTGTAGTGGGAGGGGTAGTAGGCCAAGGTTGACCTTGCTTGAGCCTAAAACCTGTAGTATTAGAGAAACTAACGCCGAAGCTGGCATCTGCCGAGAACAAACCTGCCGTTACATTTGCTGCAACAAGGGTAGGCTTGTATTGATCGGTTTTAGTCATTGTCCAAGTGGCTAATGACTGTGCTTTTACGGTGCCGAAAAGTAATGCAAACAAAAGGGAAAGGGCAATAATGCTTACGCTGTTTAGACTGAAAGACAAGGAATTTTTTTTCATATAGCTGTATTATACACGGTTTATAAAATAGAACCTGATTAAACCTGTTTTATTTGGTCGCAAAGCTATTGGATACTGCCTATTGACTATCCTGTACAATCCTGCTTACTTATTACTGTTTATTTTATTGAACAAATAGGGGAAGAAGGGCGCCGTATTGTAGAAAATGGATGGCAAAGATTGCAAAAATGAGACCCTTTTTTGCAAACGTATAAGATTTAAAATGTGGTCGCATCTGTACGATGCCCCTTTCCTCCTGAAGTAAGAAAGCTCAAATGAATGCGAGGTGCGTAATGTAGACTTAAAAAACACTTCGAGGTGACTAGGCTCGAAGTGTTGGGTATCTATTTTATACTGTTTTGAGGAGAACTATTGCTGTAGTAGTCGTTACACCGAGCATGAACTTGGTAGAAATGACTTGAGTAATATATCCTTTTGCTGCATACGTAACATTGTATGTTCCGCCAACAAATTCTTCTATCTCGGCGATGCCTGAGATATTTGATATAGCCTTTTTGGTTTCTGTATCTAAGACAATTTCTACGGAAGCACCTTCTATTACTTCCCCCAAAATATTGGTAAAAGTGGTGATGAGGGCCGTG
>CAISCV010000003.1 GCA_903883945.1 uncultured Chitinophagaceae bacterium
CATAATCCATCTTATTTTGACTCATCATATGAATTAGATAATAGACAGTGTCGCAGTCTTTCAGGGCTTCTTTTAACTTAGGGTCAAATACAGAAAGATTGATTTTTTTAAGCCTTGAATTTGTAATTGGAATTGATCCTGCGGATTGAGAGATGGCTACAACTTCATCTAAATTGTTTTCCAGGATACGGCTAAGAAGATTCTTGCCTATATATCCACTTGCACCGAGAATAGCTATTTTCATTATTCAGTTCTTAAGGCTTCTATTGGATCGAGATGTGCGGCTTTTCGTGCAGGCAATAATCCAGCAATAATCCCGATTATTATTAAAGCAATTATTAATAGTCCAACTTGGCTAAATTTAAAAATAAGTAATTTGCTATCACCAAGTCCTAGCTTAGAAGATATTACTGGATTAAGTCCCGTGCCACCCACTATTGCAATTAACGATCCAATTATGCCACCAAGTAAGCCAATCAGCCCGGCTTCTATTCTGAACAGTCTAGATATATCTTTTCTGTGCATGCCTAGTGCTTTCATAAGACCAATCTCTCTAGTTCTTTGAAGGACACTTATATACATTGTATTGACTACTCCAAAAACTGAAGCGATTATAGCTATGATTCCAAACACGGTTACAATTCCTTCCAAAACGCCAATAATTTGAGTAATAGTCTTTTCGGTATCAATTACACTTTGTACGCCGTAACCCTGTGCTTTGATTAGGTTTTCGACATCAATGAGTTTAGTTGTGTTTGTGCCGTCAGTGACTTTAACTACAGCTTCTAAATATTTTTGGTAATTGCCAGTCCCCTTGTATATAAAGTTATTTAAGTTTTCAACCGAACCTAGGCTTGCATAAAGATTTAATGAAGTAGCAGCTGAGATTGCGGTATTGGGAGTTTTGTAAACAGCAATAATTTTAAAGTCTGTAACTTGATTCTTTGTAGTTCCAGGAACCATGCTTGTAGTAGCTTGGCTTAAAACAGAAAGCTTTACCGTTTGGTTAATAGCCGATTGGGCATCTATAAATCCTAGAGATCCAAGAAATCCTTCTGGAAGAATAATAGTATTGTCTTGAAGCTGAGCCGGTATTTTGCCAGCGAGTAGCGTTGGATTTTGATAAGGGTTGTATGGAGTTAATGTTCCAATGTATTTATTCGTATTATCTCTTGTTAAGTACTGAAGACTGACGTTTATTCCAGGCTGAGCTGAAGACACACCTTTAATTTTGGCTAGTTTTTGGATGTCTTTATAGTCTAGCATTTTTACTTGCCTAGTTTCTCCGCCGAATGTAGTTATTGATCCATAGCTTGGATCGTATAATTGTGGCCGTGAAGCATCTTGTCTTTTAAATAGACCGGTGTCTTTAGCTATGAATAATTCGGAAGGATCAAAATTAGTCTTAACTATATTTTGTGCATAATTTTGAGCACCATTACTGGCACCGAGAGTTAAGGTTAGGGCAAATGTCCCAACAGCAATTGCTAAGGCGGTAAGAATTGTCCTAGCTTTAGCACTTAGTAGGTTCCGCAGTGCTCGTTTGATTATATCTATATAAAACATTATTTATTACTCTCTTCTATCGATTCGATTTTTCCATCCTTTAGTCTAATTCTCATGTCGGTTTGTTTTGCGAGGTCATTATCGTGAGTAACTAGTATAACTGTGCAGCCTAGTTTTTTGTTTAGGCTAAAAATAAGATCCATAATTTTATCTCCCGTAACGCTGTCTAAATTGCCCGTAGGTTCATCGGCAAATAGTATTGAAGGTTTGTTAACTATGGCTCTTGCA
>CAISCV010000004.1 GCA_903883945.1 uncultured Chitinophagaceae bacterium
GACTGGCGCACAAGCGTATTAGGGCAATGCAAAAGTTGGATTGATGGCGGATTGCAAGCTCGTGCTGTAACAAGAGATCTGGATTGGGGAATACGACTGCCGCTTTCCGTTAACAGTCAACCGTTAACCGAAGGAACGACCAATTTGGCGGTTAACGATCAACAGAATACAGTAAACGAAACCGACAAGGGTAAAGTCCTATACGTTTGGTTCGACGCCCCAATTGGTTACATCAGTGCTACCAAGCAATGGGCTTTGAACAATGAAAAAGACTGGAAGCCTTATTGGTATGCTCCCGATACAAAGCTTGTACATTTTGTGGGAAAGGATAATATTGTTTTCCATTGTATTATATTCCCTGTAATGCTGAAATTGCACGGCAACTTATTGCCAACCAGTGTTCCTGCCAATGAGTTTATGAACCTGGAAGGCGATAAAATGAGTACGAGCAGAGGATGGAGTATTGAAATGGATGATTACATCAACGATTGGATTAAGAAGGAGAATGGAGGAGAAGGGATGGCCGATGTATTGCGTTATTATCTTACCCAAATTGCACCCGAAACAAAGGACAGTGAGTTTACGTGGAAAGGTTTTCAGGATGCTAACAATAGTGAACTGGTAAACATCTTTGGTAACTTCGTAAACAGAACATTTGTATTGATGCACAAACTTTGCAATGGCAAAGTGCCTGTTTTTCATAATGCAATAATAGACGATGCCGATAAGCAATTGATAATAGACATCAAAGCAACTGCTGCCAAAGTAGAAACATTATTAGAAGGCTACAAATTTCGAGATGCCCTATTTGAAGTGATAGACCTTGCCCGGAAGGGAAATAAATACATGCAGGATAAAGAACCTTGGATGGTGGCAAAACGCCAGACCATTGATGGGGTATTATCTATAGAAGGTAAGCAGCAAATAGACAATTGTTTGCATTTATGCTTGCAATTAACGGCAAACCTTACCATCCTCATCCATCCATTCTTGCCTTTTACCGCAGGCAAACTCTGCAAAATGATTAAAGTTGTAGACCGGATGCTAGAATGGGAAAATGCAGGCAGGGTAGATTTGTTGAAAGTTGGATATACTTTGCGGGAACCGCAATTATTGTTCAGAAAGGTAGAGAATGAAGAAATAGAAGCGCAGTTGGAGAAATTAAAGTCTTCTATCTTAAATCGTGAATCGTTAATTGTTAATAAAGTGGAAGAAACAAGTGTAAAAAAGGAGCTAGAACCCGTAAGTGCAGAAATCGTATTTGATGACTTTGCAAAGATAGATTTGAGAGTAGGGAAAATTGTTGCTGCCGAGAAAGTACCCAAAGCAGATAAGTTATTACAACTTACCGTCGATTTAGGCTTCGAGATAAGGACTATTGTTAGTGGTATTGCGCTTCATTTTGCTCCTGAGGATATTGTAGGCAAACAAGTTACTGTAGTCGTAAATCTTGCTCCCCGAAAGATGCGTGGCATAGAAAGCAACGGAATGATTTTGATGGCAGAAGATTTGGATGGTAAATTGCATTTTATCAATCCTGAGACAGCTATTAATAATGGTGCATCTGTGAAGTAGGGTGTTTCTTTTTTGAAATATGATTAAAGTCATATTGTTTTATATGTTGAGCAGTAACTTTATGTCTTAAAACGGCTAGCAATGAAAACGATATTAGTTCCAACCGACTTCTCAGACACTTCAATTAATGCAGCAAAGTATGCATATGGCTTGGCAATGCAAGTAGGGGCAAAAGAGATTGTACTTTACAATTCTTTTATTACACCAATCAGTAGTACGCTAGACCCTTCAATGCCAGGAATAAGTATTGTAGATTTTGAAACATTGGAAATAGCTTCAAAAGAAGGGTTGCAATTTGTAAAAGATACACTGTACGGTTCATTTGGGGATACTTCAGTTGGAATTGAATTATTGTCAAAGCATGGTTACCTTTCAGATAATATAAACAGTGCCTGCGATGAAAGCAAGGCAGATGTAATTGTAATGGGAATTACAGGAGGCGGATTGATTTCCGAAAAAGTATTTGGCAGTAATACAACTATCATTGCTAAGTACGCTAAAGTTCCTGTAATTATTGTCCCTTCAGATAGTTGTTACAAGCAAATTAATAAACTTCTGCTTGTTTCAGACTTTGTAGAGATAGAAGAGTATGTCCCATTTATCCCAATTAAACAAGTATTGGATGAAACGAAGGCTAAGTTAATGATATTGCATGTTGCAGAGAATTCACACCACTCATTATATGAAGGAGCTTACGAATGCTTTGCGTTCAAAGAATTGTTTGCTGGTTATAATCCTGAGTTTCATTTCGTAGTAAATTCAAACTTTGCGCAAGCAATTAATAATTTTGCTTCCGAGAATAATGCCGATGTAATCATTGTAATTCCTAAAAAGCATAGCCTGTTAGAGAGCCTTTTTACAAAGAGTCATACCAAAGAACTAGCTTTTCATAGCCGTATTCCTTTGATGGCAGTTCACGAAAATTTGGCAAATAGCATATAATTATTTTTCTGATAAACTATTTATAATATGAATACAATATTAGTTCCTACAGATTTCTCAGATTCATCAATTAATGCTGGAAAATATGCATTTAGCTTTGCCAGTAGAGTCGGCGCAACAAAGGTTGTTCTGTATCATACCTATTCAGATTCTTCACAAGTTAATTATGGTATAATTCCAGCTGACCCTATGTTGTTGAATGAAGCACAAATAGATTTTGAGCATATCGAGAAAATAGCATTAAATGGACTTGAACATTTTAAGAGTGAATTAAAAGCCTATTGTCCGTCAAATATGGAGGTTGAATTAGTAGCTAAATATGGCTTTTTAACGGATGACATAAAGACAACACAAAATGAAGTTGGGGCAGATATTATCATAATGAGTATTACTGGAGGTGGCCTATTTACAGAAAGTGTAATTGGTAGCGATGCGGTGGTAGTAGCTAGACAATCTAATGTGCCTGTTTTAATTATTCCGCCTCATGTTTCATATAAGGAAGTAAACAATATTCTGCTAGTGTCCGATTTTGAAGATGTAATGGGCACTGTTCCAACTAGCCAGATAAAAAACATGTTAGATGCAACAAAAGGGAAGTTGAATATTCTGCACCTCTCAAAAGAAAATTCCTACCCATACAACCAAAACTCTGAAGAGCGGTATCTTTTTGAATCGATATTTGATGGATATACGCTTAGTTTTCATTTTATGTTTGCACTTAGTTTTGCAGATGGAATCAATGATTTTTCCCGTGAAAACAATATGGATATCGTTGTCATTATTCCAAAGAAACATTCGCTTTTGGAAAGTCTTTTTGTAAAGAGTCATACCAAAGAGCTTGCATTTCATAGTCAATTACCTGTTATGGTTGTACATAGCTAGTGCATAAGCACTTGTTTTAAAGATGATTAGGGTGTCTCGAATGGGCGCCCTAATTTGTTTATAATAAAGGAACTTGTTTGCTAAAATCCTATTATCTTGCCCCAATTTTTAGTTGTTACATATGACACCATATTTATTGTTTGTATTTGTACTTGCTTATTTTTCAATACTTCTTTTGGTCGCTTGGTACACAGGGCGAAATAGCAATAATGAGTCTTTTTTTATTGGCAATAGAAATAGCAATTGGATGTTGGTGGCTTTCGGTATGATTGGTACCAGTCTTAGTGGCGTTACGTTTGTAAGTGTACCAGGATCAGTATCTAGGGATAATTTCTCTTATTTTCAAATAACACTAGGATATTTATTAGGGTATATTGTAATATCTTATGTTTTGCTTCCGTTGTATTACAGACTACAACTAACTTCTATTTATCATTTTCTGAGTACAAGGCTAGGTATTGTATCTTATAAAACAGGGGCTTCTTTTTTTATACTTTCTCGTACGTTAGGTGCTACAGCAAGATTATACTTGGTAGTAAAAATATTGCAAGATGCGATCTTAGAAAAACTAGGCATTCCCTTTTGGGTAACTACCTTTATCATTCTTGCAATGATTATTTTATATACCTATCAAGGAGGAGTCAAAACAATCGTTTGGACCGATACGCTTCAAACCACCTGTATGCTAACTGGTCTTATAATTTGCGTTGTGTTTATTCTGAATGCATTACACCTTAGCATAGCACAAAGTATATACTCAATGGGTAAAAAGGGATATACGACAATGTTTTTTACTGAACCAAATAGCAAGCTTTTCTTTTTGAAGCAGATATTAGCAGGTGCTTTCATAAGTATCACAATGACTGGGATGGATCAGGAAATGATGCAAAAAAATATTTCAGTAAAAAAGCTAGGTGACTCTCAGAAGAATGTTATGATGATGGCTATAGTTATGCTATTTGTTATTTTGTTGTTTTTGTTTTTAGGAGGCCTATTATATCTTTTCGCAGAGCAAAAGCATGTAGCAGCAACTGGTGATAAGTTATTTCCAGCTATCGCCCTCAATTACATGCCCCCATTTGTTGGGGTTATTTTTATCATTGCACTTGTCTCCGCTTTATTCCCAAGTGCCGATGGGGCTATTACTGCACTTACTGCTTCTGTTTGTATTGATTTATTGAACATTAACAAGAGGGGCAATTGGTCGGAAGAGTTGAAGAGACATATTCGGCATATTGTACATTTATTTTTTGCTGCTGTGTTCTTACTGTTTGTAATGGCATATAAATGGGTTGATAATCAAAGTATGATTGGGGTTATTTTGAAGGTTGCTACTTATACTTATGGTCCTTTGTTGGGTTTGTTTGCTTTTAGCATTCTCTCCAAACGATTAGTTATCGATAAGTTTGTTCCTTTTATTTGTGTTATATCTCCAATAATATGTTACCTGTTAGATAATTTTCAAAAAAGGTTATTGGGTTCTTTTGAAATTGGACTAGAACTGCTCATTATCAACGGAGGATTAACTTTTGTTGGTTTAATGTTAATCTCAAAGAAGCAAATTTCATTATAGACAAGAGATATAGTATTGGTGCAAAGAAATTGGCAAATTGGATTAAAGATTTTATTTAATTACAAAAGAGAAACACAATAAAAAAATCATATAATTTATGGACATAGTTAATCCTTTGGTAGAAGCTTATGCCAATTTGATAACATCAGATGAAGATGAGTTGCTACAAGAAATAAATAAGCAAACTAGTTTAAACCATCCAAAAGCCCATATGCTAAGCGGCAAATTGCAAGGACAGTTTTTAACATTTGTAAGCAAAATATTACAACCAACATACATATTAGAGATTGGAACTTTTACTGGTTACAGTGCCTTGTGTCTCGCTAAGGGCTTGCAACCTGGTGGGCAACTGCATACTATAGAGTTGCGGGAGTCTGATGCAGAAACCGCTAAATTATATTTTAACCAATCATTCCAAAAGAACGAAATACATTTGCACGTCGGTTATGCAATTGATATTATTCCAACATTGTCATATTATTGGGATTTGGTTTTTATTGATGCAGATAAAACAGGGTACATAGATTATTACGAATTGCTACTACCTAAGCTTAGTTCAAAGGGAGTTATTATAGTAGATAATATGTTGTTTCACGGACAGGTTCTAGAGACGCCCCTTAAAGGTAAAAATGCAATTGCTATTGATGCATTTAACAAACACATAGCAAAAGACCATCGAACAGAGCAAGTTTTGTTGCCGTTTAGAGATGGCTTGCTATTAATTAAAAAGAAGGAATGAGGACATATATTTTGATATTGTTTTTTGGATTTACATCACTTCTCTCACAAGGGCAGGATAAGACACAGGCATATATAGATATGTATAAAAACATTGCTATATCCGAAATGCATCGCACTGGAGTGCCCGCTGCTATCACTCTTGCACAGGGGATAGAAGAAAGCGGTTGCGGGGATGGAGATTTATGTAAAATTAGTAATAATCATTTTGGTATTAAATGTAAGGCTGAATGGACGGGAGCAAAAGTTTATCATGATGATGATTTGAGAAGTGAATGTTTTAGAAGTTACACAAATGCTGAAGAAAGTTTTAAAGATCATTCAGACTTTTTAAAAACGAGAGAACCTTATGCATTTCTTTTTAATTTGGATCCTAAAGATTATACCGCTTGGGCTTATGGCTTAAAAAGGGCTGGTTATGCTACTGAAAAAGATTATCCAACTCGTTTAATTAAACTCATAAATGACTATAACTTAAATCAATATTCACTAATAGCTTTAAATGAGAAGCCTGATTATGGTAATTCAGCCTCCCAAACACAACAAAGCAAGGATACGGAATTAGTGAACAAAAAAGCGGTTTTTGAGAATTCAATAATACAAGACACCGTTTTAGGAGAGCTTATTATTCCTATACTTTCAAAGAAACATTCATTGAACACAACTATTGCACCTGAACTAAGGGAGGATTCTGTTTCTATTACTACCCCTGTTGCTCATAATACCTCCAAGAGTTTAGTAGAATCAAGTTATCCAACTGGCGTGTTTTCTATCAATCATACAAAAGTTGTTTTTGTGCCAGAAGGTACAAGTTTGTTGTCTATAGCTAATAAAAATGAAATTGCTTTGTCTAGTTTGCTGAGCTTTAATGATATGGATGAAGTAGATGTTACGAACTCACCACAATTAGTTTTTCTAGAGAAGAAGCAAACAAGAGGAAGTGCAGATTTGCATATAGCCAAAAAGAAAGAGACGTTGTTAGAAATTAGTCAGATGGAAGGCGTAAGGCTTGATAAAATTCTTGAATATAATAAACTAAAAAAGGATAGCATTGTAAATGAAGGGCAAAAGATTTTATTACATCCTTCGGTTACTTTTGGTTTTTCTAAATAACAAGTTTTAAAATAATATTACAAAATATGAGTGCAATTACTGTACACGACAAACAATTTGTTCCATTTATTGCAGAGGATACTATTTTGCATAAGATAAAGGAACTTGGGGCAGAGCTTAATAAGGATTATGAAGGTAAGAAAC
>CAISCV010000005.1 GCA_903883945.1 uncultured Chitinophagaceae bacterium
ACAAATTCTTCTATCTCGGCGATGCCTGAGATATTTGATATAGCCTTTTTGGTTTCTGTATCTAAGACAATTTCTACGGAAGCACCTTCTATTACTTCCCCCAAAATATTGGTAAAAGTGGTGATGAGGGCCGTGTGTTTTACTGATTCTCTTAACTTAACTGCGTTCTCGAAGTTACCCACTAGTGTGACATTGGCGAATGGACCTGTTTTGAATCTACCGAGGATTGCTTTTTCGAGCAAGTGTACTTTTTCGTCTACTAATAGAAATGCCGTCTCTATGTCGGTATTGGCAGTTTTGTTGTTACCGATGACTGAACTTGGGGCAGCAATCTGGTCTTGTGCATGTGTAATTGCAACACCTAAGGCGGTGAGTTCGGGAGCTGTGATATCGTATCCAGCGATAAGCGCGACACTATTGGCATTTAGTGCTAGCAATATATTCTGAGCGAGAAGGATTTGCTCGGCTTCGGTTAGCAGTTTGAAATAACTAACCTCTACCTTGAAAGTTACCATTAGTGTTTGGCTGCCTGAATCATAAGCAAAGAGATAGGCTCGGTTGGCGATAGATACTACCTGGTCTATTAAATCTAAAAACTCTTTGTTTTTTGCAATTGTGACTGGATTAGACGTATTGGTTGTTGAGACTGGCATAAGCAGTTTGAGCGCTGTGAATGCGTCTTTGAACTGGGTGATGGCTAGTAAGAGCCGTTTGAGACCTACGAAAAGCAGGTTGTAAAATACGAGGAAAGCAATGATTCTGTTGTACGATGCGAACTTTGCTACTTGAGACTTTATCATTTTTTTTAATTTAGATGTAAAAAATTATTTAACCGTAAACATTAAAGCAAGGAATGGTGTCGTTTATTTGACGATACCTAGGGTTTATTTGAACAAGGATGCCCTTTATTTGAAGTCGTGAGGGGTTTATTTGAAGTTGCCTGTCCATAATTATAAGTCGGGTGGCGTTTATTAAGGTTCATGTATGATTTATTGTCAGTCGGGTGGGGTTTATTAGACTTCATGTATGATTTATTGTCGGTCGGGTGGGGTTTATTAAAGTTCATGTATGATACATTGTCAGTCGGGTGGGGTTTATTTGATATTTGGGGGGTATTTGGCACGTAAGGCAGCAATATGGTGAGTGGTGAGATGTGAGTTGTGAGGGGTGAGGGGGTAGTCCACGGACACTTCCAAGGCATCCGCCACCTTTGCCACCACGTCTATGGAGGGTGTTATGTCGCTCCGCTCGTACCTACCCACCATCTAGCGCAGGAATGTTTGAATATGAGCGACTGGCGCAGTGACTCTGTCCTGTGCCGGGCTGTTACTTAAGTTTTACCCTAAAGGACCATAACAAACCAAAACTCCTTTATTGCACGTCAATCAGGATATTCATGTTCTAGCTGCTACAGTGCGTGTTTCAAGCGTGGATTCGCAAAGATGTTAGTTGAGATATAATAGTTCTTTTGTTTTAGTGAATGCCAGACCACAGGCAGTGCCGCAGCTGAGAAGATGGTAGCGGGTCTTACAGTGTTTGGGGAGGATGATACAAATAATAATCTATTTAATCATATAAACCGAGGTTCAGACATCACCCTTTTCCATAAATGTTTCTTATTATTGCATGAACAAACTTTTTTCCAACTAAATTATAGACCGTTTATGAATCTGTTAAGACTAAGGTGTGTGGTTGGGATGATTGCTTCACTTTTGTGCTTATTTAGTATTAAAGCTGAAGCCCAATATCTTAAGCTGATTAAAAATCCTGAGCCTGGAAATGTCGATATAAGTTCTAATGTCGTTTATAATGGTCAACTTTATTTTGGATATAAGGATTCTTCTGGAAAAAACCTTTTAGCAAGTTTCAATGATACTTCAATTAATTTAATTCATTACACAGGAGACAGTCCGGGATATAATGGTTATCCCATTGTTTACAATGGGAACCTATATTTTCAAAATATAAACCATACATACAAACACCAATTAGCTAAATATGATGGTAATACTGTTACACTGATTCAAAATCCTGATGGTGGGGGGTATTTAGGTTGTCCAATAGTTTATAATGGGAACTTGTTTTTTGATTATACAAACGAACGTGGAACTATACAATTGGCAAAATACGATGGCAGTACTATTTCATTGATACCAAATCCAGATTCTGGACAAGTGATGTTTCTTAATCCTATTGTTTTTAATAACAATTTGATTTTCGAATATCAAATTGCTTCACTAGGGACAAAAATTGCAAAATACACTAACAAATCAATTAACATAATACCTAGCCCTATTGAAGGAAATGGGGTAATATGGGCTCCCATTATTTATAAGGACAGTCTGTTTTTTCCATGTTCAGATTCACTTGGATTCTCACAATTGGCCAGGACCGATGGTAATTCATTTTACTTGATTAAACCATTTAATACTTTTGGAAAGATTTACGAAGGTTATCCTGCTGTTTACAATAATTGTTTATACTATGTTTACATAAACAATAATGGTGGTTATATTCAACATCAAATTGCTAAGTATGATGGACACTCCTATTCTGGCATATATCAGAACCCCGATATTGGTGATGGGATTGTTGGTTCTCCAATTGTTTATAATGGCAATCTTTATTACAGGTATCATACCTTACATAATATTTACAAATTTGCCAACTGCAAAGACAGTCTAATTACTCTAGTTAATAGTCCTGATGAATATGGAGGTTATTCTAGTGAAAAACCGATTGTTTATAATGGTAATTTATACTGTACTTATGTTGATTCTTTTGTAAACAGACCATTAGCAAAGTACGATGGAACCTCTGTTGAAAAAATTCCATGCCCAGAAGCAGATACATTAAAATACGCTGGAAACGCTCCGCTAGTTTATCATAACAAACTTTATTTAGTGTATCATAATACATTAATAGGTCAACAATTGGCAGTATTAGTGGATACCTCAAAAATAAATTTACCAATTAACTTTTTTTCTTTCACAGCAACAGCCAACAATAAAACAATCCAAATTAATTGGCACACTTCCAACGAAATAACCACAAACCACTTCATCATTCAACAAAGCATAGATGGTAGCTTATTCACAGAGATAGGCACCGTAAAAGCTATAGGTAGTGGGGCAAATGGGTATAGTTTTACAGATGCACACCCAACCAATGGGACTAACTACTATAGGTTGCAAAGTGTAGAAAAGGATGGGGAAAGCACGTTTAGCAAAGTTGTTAGTTGTGAGTGGTTAGTGGTTAGTAAGCAGTTTACAGTGTTTCCGAACCCCGCACATGGTAATGTTACTATTAATGGTAATCATATTGCTTCGGTGCAAGTGGTAGATAATATAGGAAGGGTGGTGAAGACTGTTTTGTTGAAAGATGCAAGTAATCCGACCTTATCTGTTGGTGGTTTGCAAGCAGGGGTATATCATCTTAGAGTTCAGACTACTGATGGAAAAGTAAGCGGAGTTGGTTTTGTGAAGGAATAAGGGGTTACTAGATTTGACAACTTTTTAAAGTTGTCAAATCTGTTGATAAACCAAATCTAAATCACAGGTCACAGTGCAGCTACACTTAGGGGGCTAAACTCTTTAAGTTTTAGAGGCTTCTACTACATAAAGGGTATATTTGTGGAAATAGACGGTAATGACAGATAACGAATTGAAAGAACTAGTAGCAGGATTGGCGATATCACAAGCAAAAAATGAAGAGCAGTTTGACAGAACAGACGCACAAATGCGGGAGACTGATGCTCTAATAAAGGAGACAACTGCACAAATGCGGGAGACAGATGCACAAATAAAACGTACAGATGCTACCCTTGAGAGAATGGGAATTACACTTGGCAATGTAACCAATAACATAGGTAGCATAACGGAAGAGTACTTTTATAACAGCCTGCTCGAAAAACCAGTATTTGGAGGCGTGACGTACAATAAAGTAAGAAGAAATATAGGCGGGGTTGGGTTGAAGTCGGAAGATGAATTTGACATTGTGATGTATAATGGTGATTCCATAGCTTTGATTGAATGCAAAAACAAAGCTCATGAAAACGATTTGAGGAAACTGATTACCAAAAAAGCGGACAATTTTAAAGATGTGTTTCCCACTTTTAAGGATTACAAAATTTACCTAGGTCTTGCAAGCTTTTCTTTTTATCCCGAATTGGAAGAGATGGCTAAACAAAATGGAGTAGCTATCCTAAAACAAAAAGGAGATATTGTAGTGATTGAAGCAGACAATCTGAAAGCATATTAATTGACAATTGCTAATTGATGATTGATAAAGTGCAGTTACCACTAAAGTGGGGCTGCACTTTTTGTTTTATGCTGGGAAAGATATTTCCTGTTGGTTGCATTTGCCTGTACAAATAGCTCAGGGCAAACGCATCTAAATTTAATTTATTGAAAAGTTGTTGCAAGATTGAATAAATGTCGCTTTTAGAATCTTTTTGCCTCAAAGCCGGCAGGCTTC
>CAISCV010000006.1 GCA_903883945.1 uncultured Chitinophagaceae bacterium
TGGGGGGCGAACTTAAACTAGGCTTTTCTGGTAGTGCAACAGGAGGGTTTAGAAATCCATATTACGATATTGAGCTTGGGGTAAGACAATACTTTGCATCAGATGGACCTGCTCAAGCATTCATCAATCTAACAGGAGGAGTGCCATTGGATGACAATTGGAAATTGAGTGGAACACTAAACTACATTAACTCAGTAAGTAGTACTGTCAATTTATCAAGTCAGATATTTTACAATTATAACAAAAACTTCAATTACTCACGTGCAGGCTTCAACGTAGGTAGGGTAATAAATGAAAACTTCTCTTTGTGGGGTGGTTTATATGCGGATATTTATGGCACTAGCGTTGGTAGAGGTAGTGGTCTTTCCTTATCCGCAGTGATTAAGTTTTAAACTATCTAGATAGTGTAATAGCGTATAAACAATAAGCCCTTGAAGATTTATCTTCAAGGGCTTATTGTTTAATATCTGTACTTAGTTATTCTAAGTGACTAATTTATTTACTGTCTCCCTTTTCTATTCCTAATAACTCTACAGTGAATATCAAGGTAGAACCCGGTGCGATACTAGGACCTGCTTGTTGATCGCCATAAGCCAAATCTGAAGGAATGAATAATCTCCATTTGCTACCTACAGTCATCAATTGTACTGCTTCCTGCCATCCTTTGATAACCCCGTTTAATGGGAAAGTAATAGGTTCGCCTCTATCTACTGAGCTATCGAATACTTTTCCGTTAATTAAAGTACCATGATAATGACATTTTACTTTATCTGTCAACAAAGGGTGTGTTGTATCAGAACCAGCCTTTATAACTTCATATTGCAATCCATCAGGAAGTACTTTAATACCAGGTTTCTTTGCATTGGCAGCCAGAAAATCAGTACCTTCTTTTTTAGCAACGGCAGACTTAGCATCCATCGATTTTTTGTGGTACGCTTCTAGACCAGCATCTATTAATGAATCGGGGATTGCGAGTGTTTTGTTTTGCAATACATCACTAATGGCTCTTTTTAGTAAATCCTGATTTACACCATCAAATCCTTGTGATTTTAAGTTTTGTGCAATACGAACCCCAATGCCATAACTAGCTGTATCTGTATTGGTTTTAAATGCTGAAACAATTTGTGCAACAGGTTTTGCAGCAATAGGTTTTTTAACTACGGGTTTCTTTACTTCCTGAGCGTTGATAGAAATTGCAACGATTGTTGTTGCGAAAATAAGCGCTGTCTTTTTCATTTTTTTTACTTGTAAATGTTTAATAATTAACTAATTTATTAATGGCGTCGTGCACCTTTTGAAAGCCAAACATAGTAAACGTTTCTTCCATCATCGAATTTATTTCTGAATTACATAAATTTCCGATGGTTCCCTCGTGTGTATGGTGGATATCGATGCCATAATTGAAGGCATTATTCTCAATTGCACGGCCTACTTGTTTGTATGCATCTCGGAAAGGAATTCCTTGTAAAACAAGCTTATTTACTTCCTCTACACTGAATATGTATTTATACTTTTCGTCTGTTAGAATCTGTTCCTTTACCGTAACATTACGCAGCATCAGCGTTGCCATTTTGATGCAATCCTTCAAAGTAGCAAACGCAGGGAAAAGATGTTCTTTCAGTAATTGTAAATCACGGTGATAGCCACTTGGCAAGTTAGTAGTCATCATCATAATTTCATTGGGCAATGCTTTTATACGGTTACAATGACTGCGTATCAATTCAAAAACATCCGGATTCTTTTTGTGCGGCATGATGCTGCTACCTGTTGTAAGTTCTTGAGGGAACGAAACAAAATCAAAGTTTTGATTAAGGTATAAGCACATATCCATACTCAATCTTGCCAATGTTTCGGCCACATTAGCTAGCGCTTGTGCAGTAATACGTTCCGCTTTGCCACGTCCCATTTGTGCATACACAACGTTGTAATTCAGGTTATCAAAGCCTAATAACTCAGTAGTCAAGGTACGGTTGATAGGGAACGAAGAGCCATAGCCAGCTGCAGAACCGAGTGGGTTTTTATTAATTACTTTATAAGCAGCTTGCAGGGTAATGGTGTCGTCCACCAAACTCTCGGCATAAGCCCCAAACCACAAACCAAAAGAAGATGGCATAGCCAATTGTAGGTGCGTATAGCCAGGGAACAAATGATTTTTAAAAGCCTCGCTTTGAGATTGTAGCAAAGAAAAGAAAGGAAGGATTGTATTGACTAATTCTTCAATTTCATTACGTAAGTAGAGTTTAATATCTACCAATACCTGATCGTTTCTACTACGTGCAGAATGAATCTTCTTACCCATCTCCCCCAACTTCTCCGTCAATAGGAATTCTATTTGAGAATGAATATCTTCTACGCCTTCTTCTATCTTAAAGTCAGTACCAAGTGTTCTTTTATAGATAGATTGTAGTTCCTTAACGATGATATCCTTTTCTTCATTGGTCAACAAGCCAATTGTAGCCAACATGGTAACGTGGGCTATGGACCCCAATACATCGAAAGGGGCAAGAAGCAAATCCATTTCACGGTCTTTACCAACAGTAAATGTTTCTACTTCTTTAAGAGACGATATATCCTTCTGCCATAACTTCATATTTACCTTTCTATTTTTTAACTAATCTTTATTTTTCTTTAAAGCCTGCTTTATTAAACTAAGGATGTAATCTATTTCTTCAGTGTCATTCATTTTAACTTCATAAGCACCATTACCCCAATGACCAACATTTGAAACATCTCTTGCAAGATTTTTTAAATCTTCAAGCTGACCACTTTTTAGGTTTAAATATATTTTCAAGCTTTTGCCTTGTAAAACAACATCGCAAAAGGTATTGCCGTCTACTTTGAATCCAACAAAATGTTTTCTGGGGTTTAATGTGACATTATCATGAAGATTAATTAGGCGTTCTTTTAAAATCTCATAAAGTTCTCTAGTTTCAAATTCGGCTTTAAGTAAATGTTCTTGTTCTGTAAATACTTTGAGTTCCTCAGTTACTTGTTCTACAGTTTCATTATTTCTTGTAATAGTTTTGATACTTTCTTTTGCGGAAGCTTTTTGTATTTGCTCAAAAGAGATTGTATCGTTATCATATTTTTTGACTTCCCATAATTCAATTGGAAGGTCTTTAAAATTAATAGCTTCTCTTTGGTAAGTAGTAAAAGAAGGTGAAACAAATATTACTTTAGATTGAGACCAATCTATGTCATTTCTTTTTAGTGATTTATTTTTTTGCTCATTGTATTCAAGAATAAAGTCAGCTTTGTTATTCAACATTAGTGATAAGTAAGCATAACCCTGATCTATTACACTAAATGTCTTATCTCTTTTGTATTCAACAATTACAAAAGAATTTACCTCTGTATCAAATGCCAAAGTATCAATACGAAAATTATTCAAGGTGAACTCAGAACGAACAAATTCCAGCTTTAGCACAGTTGCTAAATTCTGCTCTGTTATTTTCTGAATTTCTCTTTCTAATTTGAAAGAAGTTTCTTTGATATGTTCAATACGTTCTCCAATTTTAAACAAAGGCATATTCTTATTTTTAGGATAATTAATAATTAGATTAAAGAACTAACTGATCTAAAAGCTTCACGTACGTTTGAATACCATCTTCCAATTCCGCTACGTAAATATACTCATCTGCGGTATGACTTCTAGCACTGTCGCCTGGTCCCATCTTCAAAGTAGCGAAAGGCATCAATGCTTTGTCGCTAGTGGTAGGTGAACCGTAATATCCTTTACCCAGCGCAATTCCTGCCTTTACCAACGGGTGGTCTAAAGCAATAGAAGTAGATTTCATCCGAGTAGTTCTTGGCTTAAACTGACTCTTTAAGTTTTGTTTCAAAGCCTCCAGTATTTCCTCGAAAGTGTATAGTTCATTTACACGTACATCTATCACAAACTTGCATTGGGAAGGAACTACATTGTGTTGTTTGTTTTCTGTATCGATAACAGTAACAGTCAATCTTGATTCTCCTAATAGGTCACTTACCTTCTCGAAATGATAGTTTCTTATCCAGTTTATATCATCCAAAGCCTTATACAAAGCATTTTCTCCTTCGTTGCGCGCTGCGTGTCCTGCGCGACCTTGTGCTGTACAATCAATTACCATCAAACCACGTTCTGCCACCGCCATTTCTAGTTTGGTTGGCTCTCCAACAATACCGAAGTTGATGTTTCCTAGATAAGGCAATACCAATTCTATCCCATTCACCCCACTGATTTCCTCCTCAGCACTAGCTGCAAATACAACATTGTACTTCAGGTTATCTTGGTGATAATAATGCAAGAAAGTAGCAATCAACGAGACCAAACATCCACCGGCATCATTGCTTCCTAATCCAAATATCTTCCCATCTTTTTCTATCGGCGTAAAAGGATCCATGGTGTAGCCTTTATTAGGCTTCACGGTATCATGGTGAGAATTCAGCAGGATACTTTCCTTATTTACATCGTAAGACTTATTCTTAGCATAAATATTATTGCCCACACGAGAATATGGGATTCCATGTTCGTCGAAGAAAGCCCCCAATATCTCGGCAGTCTCATTCTCTTCCTTAGAAAAAGAAGGGGTTGCAATCAATAGTTTCAAAAGCCTTATTGCTTCGTCTGTTAGTTGTTTCATATAAAGTATTTGCCCCCATCCCCTAAAGGGGGGTATGGAGAATTGCTTAATTATTTAAAATTGTCGTTCCAGCTTCACCCGTAATCAATTGTTGCAGTTGTTCTGCCTTACCAATTATAACCTTACTCACCCCACTATTTATTGCTGCAAATGCATTATCCAACTTAGGAATCATCCCTGCAAAAATGATTTGCTTCTCTTTTAGTTCGCTATATGTTGTTGGATTGATGGATGCAATTACACTCGTATCATCATCTGCATCCATCAATACCCCACTCTTTTCAAAACTATAAATCAATTCTACATCGTAGATACTGCTCAA
>CAISCV010000007.1 GCA_903883945.1 uncultured Chitinophagaceae bacterium
CTAGTGTAACACCTTTTGTATTGAAGGCGCCAAAACTTTGCCCAGCAGTGCCATTAAATTTAAAGTGAACTGTGTCAGGCGCTAAACCCAATGAACGATAACGCTTTGTTATTTCATTAGAAACCACAGTGCCTGCGGTTCTGTCTGTATTCTTAATAGCAAAAGAGGCAGAGATTTTTTCTTGATTGTCTAGTGCTGGTTGAGCCGCTTTTAGTAGTTGCCAATCCAATATATCAGACATCATGTGGTCTTGCTCTTCTGTATTGTATAAACCAACATAAGGATTGGCTGGTTCTTTGAATAAGATTGGAGATAAATCTAATTTGCTATATTTCCAGTGGTTGATATTTTCTCTTGTTTGAAGATAATCTGTCTGACCAACCATTTCATTGACTGTTTTAAAACCTAAGTCAGCCATTATCTCTCTTAATTCTTCTACCATGAATTTAAAGAAATTAACAACATGGTCGGGATCGCCTTTGAAACGCTTTCTCAATTCTGGGTCTTGAGTAGCAACACCTACAGGGCAAGTATTTAAATGACATTTACGCATCATGATACAACCTTCTACAACCAATGCAGCTGTAGCAACGCCCCATTCTTCGGCGCCTAATAAAGCAGCAATGGCAATGTCTCTACCTGTCTTCATTTGACCATCTGCCTGAACAACTACCCGGCTACGTAGTTTATTCTTTACCAGTGTCTGGTGTGTTTCAGCCAAACCTAGTTCCCACGGTAAACCCGCATGTTTGATAGAACTTACCGGAGATGCTCCTGTGCCACCATCGTAACCTGCAATTAATACCACATCTGCTTTCGCTTTGGTAACACCTGCAGCTATGGTTCCAACGCCTGCTTTAGAAACCAGTTTTACACTGATTCTTGCAGCACGGTTGGCATTCTTTAAATCAAATATTAACTGCGCTAAATCTTCAATAGAATAAATGTCATGGTGTGGGGGAGGAGAAATCAATCCAACACCCGGTGTAGAATGGCGCACACGACCAATCCAATCATCTACTTTATCACCTGGAAGCTGTCCACCTTCTCCAGGTTTAGCTCCTTGAGCCATTTTAATTTGAAGCTCATCTGCTTCTGTAAGATATAAGCTAGTTACCCCAAAACGTGCAGAAGCTACTTGTTTGATGGCACTTCTCATACTATCACCATTTGGCAATCTTTCGAAACGAATTTCATCTTCACCACCTTCACCTGTATTACTCTTACCACCCAAGCGGTTCATAGCAATAGCCAAGGTGCTGTGTGCTTCGTGAGAAATAGAACCAAAGCTCATGGCGCCTGTGGCAAAACGTTTGTATATATTTTCAGCTGGTTCAACTTCATCAATGGATATAGAAGGACGATTGTGTTTAAAGTCTAAAAGACTTCTTAGTGTACAAGCCTTCTCTGCCTGATCGTTTACTGCCCTTGAATACTTTTTAAATGTTGGGTAATCATTGGTACTTGTAGCATGTTGCAACAAGTGAATGGTTTGAGGGTTGAATAAGTGAAACTCGCCCTTACGTTTCCACTGGTAAACACCTCCTACAGGTAGCCTTTCTACCGGTATATCTTTTTTACTGAATGCAAAATGATGTTTAGCCAATGCTTCTTTAGCTACCTCATCTAATCCCATCCCTTCTATACGAGAAGTGGCACCTGTAAAGTATCTGTCAACTACTGATTTATTGAGACCTACAATTTCAAATATTTGCGCTCCTTGGTAGGATTGAAGTGTAGAGATACCCATTTTGGAGAATACTTTAAACAAGCCATCACAAACTGCTTTAATATAGTTCTTCTTTAATTGTTCGGCATCCAACGTAGTATCTAATTTGCCTTCTAACTTCATATCGCGTATGGTAGATAACGCCAGATAAGGATTTACTGCTGTTACGCCAAAGCCTAATAAACAAGCAAAGTGATGGGTTTCCCAAACGTCTCCTGCCTCTACTATTAAACCTACCTGACCACGATAGTTTTTTCTAATCAAATGATGGTGTACGGCGGACACAGCCAATAAAGAAGGAATGGGGGCATGTTCGCTATCAATTGCCCGGTCACTCAATATTATTACTTCGAATCCATCTTCTACTGCATCTGTTGCGTATTTGCAAAGTCTTGCCAATCCTTTCTCGAGAGAACCAGGCTTGCCATCGGCTCTAAAGTATGTTTGCAATGTCTTTGCTTGGAAGATACCTGTGTCTATACTTCTAATCTTCTCCAACCCATGATTGCTAAGCACAGGGTGTTTTAATGCCACACTGTGACAGGCTAATGGATCCTCGACAAGCAGGTTGCCATTGTTGCCTGCAAATGTTGCCAGACTCATTACCAATTTTTCTCTGATAGGATCGATAGGGGGATTGGTTACCTGAGCAAATAATTGCTTGAAGTAATTGCTTAAATGTTGTGGCTGGTCGCTTAATATTGCCAATGGAGTGTCGGTACCCATCGAACCAATTGGTTCTTTTCCCTCAATACACATCGGTGCAATAATTGTTTCCAGGTCCTCTGTCGAATAACCAAATGCTTTATGATATTTGAATATCTGATCGTGTTCCAAATGGGTAAAGGAAACGCGAGGTTCAGGTAGTTCCTCTAACTTTATTTTATATTTACTTAACCATTCTCCGTAAGGCTTTTGTCCGCAGATGTTTTGTTTTAATTCTTCATCACTCACAATTCTGCCTTCTTCCATATTCACTACAAACATCTTACCTGGCTGCAAACGGCCATTTTCAATAATGGTAGCAGGGTCTACAGGTAAAACACCCGATTCGGATGCCATTATTACACGGTCATCATTGGTTACACAGTATCTGGAAGGGCGTAAACCGTTTCTATCTAAAGTAGCACCAATCATTTTTCCATCCGTGAATGAGATAGAAGCTGGACCATCCCAAGGTTCTTGGAAGGTTGCGTGAAATTCGTAGAATGCTTTCTTAATAGGATCCATTTTCTCGGAATTATCCCAAGCTTCTGGTATCAGCATCATCATAACGTGTGGCAAGGAGCGTCCACAGAGCGTTAATAATTCTATTACATTATCTAAACAAGCACTGTCTGATTGTCCTTCGAAAATAATTGGACGCAACATTTCCATTTCTTCTTTACTAAAGAAAGGGGAGAAGAAGCTACCTTCTGCTGTTTTTAACCAGTTTACATTTCCTTTAACCGTATTAATTTCACCATTGTGCGCAATGTAACGAAAAGGCTGGGCTAACTTCCAAGAAGGGAAAGTATTGGTAGCAAAGCGAGAGTGAATTAAGCCATAAGCACTCACCATTCTCTTGTCGCTGAGGTCGGGGAAATAACCACGAACCTGGTTGCTGGTTAACTGACCCTTATACACCACTGTTTTGTAGGATAAAGAAGCTATATAGAAACCAATAGCATCTTTTCTGATGGTGTTGTTGATGGTATGGCTAGCATGGTTGCGTAGTACATACAATTTTCTTTCGAATGATTCTTCATCACGGATGTGATCGGGACAAGCAACAAACACTTGTTCTATTTCTGGTTCTACAGACAAAGCGGTTGGTCCAATATCCGATGTGTTTACAGGTACTTTTCGGTAGCCTAAGATATCAAAACCTAGCTTTTCGGCGGTACGATTAAAAATGTCTCTACATTCTTCACGCAAACGCATATCCTTAGGGAAAAATAATACACCAACTCCATACTTACCATAAGCGGGTAGGTGTATGCCCATCTTCACACATTCATCAAAGAAAAATTCGTGTGTTGTTTGAATCGCTAACCCCGCACCGTCACCCGTATTGTTTTCACAACCACAAGCACCACGGTGTTCCATATTCTCTAGAATGGTTAAGGCGTCGGAGATTATCTGGTGAGATTTATTGCCTTTAATGTTTGCAACAAAACCAATACCGCACGCATCGTGCTCAAAAGAAGCGTCATAAAGACCAGTATTACTTGCCATTAAGTAGTTAAATTATTAGAGTAAACAATAGTTTTTCGTATCAGCAAGCTCATCGTAAGCAGCCAAAGATAAATAAACTCGTTGTAATTTAACAATAGATTCTTTCTAAAGGTTGTGTAGTTTTATTGCATAACGGTTTAGATATGTTTAGTTTCCTTAATTATGGTAATAAAGAAATCACTTTTTTATGATGTTTGATACATTTAGCTTATTCAAGTTTGGTTTACAGGACTACGGATATTGAGCCTTATTATGAAGCTGATAATAGCCATTATGCCAGTTTGGTTATTGGGTACTTAAAGGACTTTTATTAAAAGATAAAGCTTTGCAAGGGGGCATCCACAGCAAATAACTAGTAAGCATTCTTTCTTTTTCTCCATCTGCCTTTTTACTTACTCAGCCATTACCTTTTTGTAAACGCTACCTACAGAATCAGGAGGTTACTTTTCATTACGATTTTTGCACCCTTTCTTCCCAAAACCTCTTGGATTAATACTTCACTTTGTTTCGATATAAATTTAATTTTTGGAACCTATAAAATTGTTTGCTGTCACGGAAGTTCTTCCGTGGCAACAAACAGTCTTAATCACTGTCACGGGAGTTCTTCCGCGGTAGCAAACAGTCTTAATCATTGTCACGGAAGTTCTTCCGTGGCAGCAAACAGTCTTAATCATTGTCACGGGAGTTCTTCCGTGGCAGCAAACAGTCTTAATCACCTTAACGGAAGTTCTTCCGAGGCAGCAAATCATTTTTTTTAATTGAATATCAATATTAATTAAGCTTAAAAACAAGATAATGAACCCAAATTATAGGATCTTTTCAAATCAGATGGAGCTGTAAACCGCTATAAACAAAATGAAAGCAGAGACAATGCATTTTTATTACGCTAAAGCAGTGTTTCAATGATTGTAAACCAATTTAATGTTTGCGCTTTTGTTCAGCGATTAGCCTCCCCTACACCTAACCCTAAAGGATGAATGTAGTACCCTTGGCATCAGCAGCCGGGCTTAAAAAGCCGAAAGGGTATGGGGCTTATTATCTGGGATATCATTCGAAGCAATTGTGATAGAAGTAGGCCTGTTATACCTTTTAAAGTCGCATCAAAAAGGGGCGGTATGCAATAAGGCCTTCAACCATTAATCATTACAATTACCCATAACTCGTTTTTAGTCTTAATATTGCCACTTAAAACTCAACAGTGCGTAATTTTCTGCTATTACTTCTATCTATTTCTATACTCACAAAGGCTTCTAGCCAGTCGCGGCCTTATTGGCAGCAACAAGCCAACTATTCGTTACAGGTACAATTGGATGATATTCTAAACAGCATTGATGGCTACGAGAAGATGGTGTATACCAATAACTCGCCCGATACCCTGCATTTTATCTGGTTTCACTTATGGCCGAATGCCTACAAGAATGATAAAACGGCATTTAGTGAGCAGATGCTACGAAACGGACGAACTGATTTCTATTTCGCCAATGAGGAAAACAGGGGCTATATCTCGAACATATCTTTTAAAGTAAATGATGTAAAAGCAGATACACAGAATCATCCGCAATACATAGATATCGTAAAAGTGAAACTGCCCGAACCCCTTTTACCCGGACAAAATGCGACCATCACCACGCCTTTTCATGTAAAACTTCCTTATAACTACTCAAGGGGCGGGCATGTAGGACAAAGCTATCAGCTTACGCAATGGTATCCCAAGCCGGCAGTGTATGACAGCAAAGGCTGGCACCCGATACCGTACCTCGATCAGGGGGAATTTTACAGTGAATTTGGCAACTTTGAGGTGCAGATTACCTTACCCCAAAACTATATTGTAGCGGCGTCGGGGTTGTTGCAAGACACGAGCGAACAACGGAAACTGTTGGATATTGCTGCAACGAAACCTAGTGAACAAAAAGCCTATACCTATTACGAAGAACGAATGCTGAACAGAGGCAGTGGGGGAGGAGGCAGTATGGAAGAACTGGCACCAAGGTCTTCATCCACCAATAAAACCCTTCATTACCAACTTGCCAATGCCCTCGACTTTGCGTGGTTTGCCAGCAAACAGTTTATGGTATTGCACGATACTGTTCAGCTTCAAGCGAAAACAATAGATATATTTTCCTTCTATCCCCCTTGGGATGCACCCAACTGGAAAGCTAGTGTACGCTATGCAAAGGAAGGTTTAAAGTATTATGATGCCCATATTGGTAGTTATCCTTACCCTATTGCCAGTATGGTAAGTGGGCCCAAAGTAACCCCGAGTGGGGGTATGGAATACCCCTCTATTACACTGATAAACGTACCTGGTGGTGGCAAAACGCTTGATGCTGTGATTGCCCATGAATTAGGACATAACTGGTTTATGGGTGCATTGGCAAGCAATGAAAGAGACCACCCTTGGATGGACGAGGGCATGAATTCCTTTTATGAGCAGAACTACACCAAGAGCAAGTATGTGGAAGGAACCGATTGGGCATCTTCGTTGGATGAGAACATGGAAACGTCCCTAATTCAGAATCTGGAGAAAATACACAAAGACCAACCAATAGAACTTACGAGCGACTCGTTTACCATGACTAATTATGGTCTGTTTGTTTATAAAAAGACCGTTCTCTGGATGGAAAGACTAAGGACTCAGCTAGGTAATGATCTCTTTGAAAAAGCAATGAAGAGCTACTATGCAAAATGGCAATTCAGGCATCCGTACCCTGAAGATTTTAAGCAGTTTTTAGAAGCTGCAAGTAATCAGAATATAGATAATTTATTTGCTGATTTATCTACCACTGCTGCACAAAGGCAAGCACCTGTTGTACCAAGTAAGCCCTGTAAAGTAGGCTTCCTGTTCCCTACTAAAAACACAGATAAGTACCAATATATTTCGGTAGCACCCTTGGTGGGTTATAATGCGTATGATAAAGTAATGGTGGGTGGGATTATTCACAATTACCAGCTTCCGTTGAGCAAGTTCAACTTCCTGATAGCCCCCTTATATGGAACTGGAAGTAACAGAATTAACAATTATGCAAGGGCATCTTACAGGAAATTGTTGCCAAACGGTTTCTTTGACAACATCAATATCAACAGTTCTGTCAGTAGTTTCAGCTATGCACATATCAACTTCTCCGATCCGGTTTACCCTGCACAATATACGTTGCAGTACTTTAAAATAGATCCAACCATCCGGCTCAATATTCGTAACAAAAGTATTGCAAGCTCGGTGAGGAGTTTTATTCAACTAAAGACTTTCTTCATCAATGAGGGCAGTTACAGTTCCAAAGCCATCACCGTTGGCACAAAAACGTCCGATTCCAGCTTTGCAACCAGCACCAACAGGCACCTCGCACAATTGAGATTTAATATAGAAGATTATCGGAAACTATATCCCTACAGTGCCGACCTTACAATTGATGCGAATGAAGATTTCTTGAGAGCAGGGCTTACGGCCAACTACTTTTTTAATTACCCAAGGGGTAAGAATAATGGATTGAATGTACGCTTTTTTGCAGGTAAGTTCTTCCACTTTAACCAAGCGAGTTTGTACAGTACCTCTCCATATTTTCTTACCCTTACCGGCCCACGTGGTGGCGAAGACTATACCTATAGTAATTACTTTACAGGAAGAACCGACTTTGATGGATCGAATAGCCAGCAGTTGATGGAGCGGGATGGTTTCTTTAAGGTAGCGACAGACTTACAGGGTGAAGTGGGTAAAACAGACAACTGGTTGTCGGCCATTAACTTTACGAGTAGTGTACCAAAGCTACCCTTCGTGAAGGCCTTTGTAGACATTGGAACGTATGCCGAATCGTGGGAAGTAACCAATACGGGTAGTCACTTTTTGTATGATGCAGGATTGCAATTGTCCTTGTTTGATAATTGTGTAAACGTGTATGTGCCCATATTTTACAGCAAAGTTTACCGAGATTATTACCAATCTATCTTTCCGGGCAAGAGTTTTGCGAAGAGTATTTCGTTCAGCATAGACATACAAAAAATAAAGCTTTATAAGTTGACTAAAGGAATTCCGTTGTAATAGAATCTTTCCAAAAAAATAAAATGAATTTAAATAAATACACAACAGGCGTTTTATTGGCGTGCATCTTATGGGTGTGCAGTTGCTCGAAGTATGATTGGTGGAATGGTAAAACAGGTGATCTCACCAACAAAAACCTGCCTTATGTGAGTTGTAATGTAGATAGTACGAGTGATAGTAGTATTACGCTAACAGTTATTACCAAGGTAGATACCACTGTTTCTACTACAAAAATTACTTCTCAGGGAGTCTGTTGGAGTACTAATCCTAACCCTACAATAAATGACAGTAAAATTACCACAATTACCAATAGTCCCACCACTTTCGCTATTGTTATAGCCGGTCTTAAACCCAAAACAACCTATTATATACGTGGGTTTGCTATCAACCATACAGGACAAAAAGACTCTGCAGTTGCAGGTTATTCCACCCCACAGATAACCATTACTACACCTGCCCATTCTAACTATACCTTCGGACAAATCTTTAAAGGAGGAATGATTTTTTATATTGATACTACAGGACAACACGGATTGATTTGTGATTTAAGCGACCTCACCTTTACATCAAAAGACACTGCCGGAACGGTTACTACAGTAGATAGTTTCCCTTGGAGTGTAGTTAACAGAAACAGAATTTTTCTGAACAATGGTACTGCCATTGGCACAGACGGAAGCAATACCCAAGCCATTTTAGTTGCATTTGACAGCCTTAACTCACCCAACTTTGATACACTTCACCTACCCAATATAGCGGCATCAATTTGCCGAAGTAGTCATGGAGGAGACACTACCTGGTATCTTCCTACAAAAGATGCACTCTACCTGATGTATAAAAACCTTGCAGCAAGAGGATATGGTAATTTTAGTAAGGGTAGTTATTGGAGCAGTAGCGATTATATCCTTAATGGTAAAGTATATGCTTGGGCACAATACTTTGGCAATGTAAATCAGTACTACTTCAATCAGTCCTCACTACTATATGTGAGGGGAGTAAAGAAGTTTTAAATAATATACTCTATACTACTTACCACTTATTACTTACTTTGCAGTTATGGATAATGAACAATTGCAGTTGCTGATTAGCAATGCTTTGACAGAAGATATTGGTACGGGTGATCATAGTACCCTGAGTTGCATCCCTCCTCACAAACTAGGGAAAGCGGAACTGAAAATAAAGCAAGAGGGGATATTGGCAGGTGTAGAAGTAGCGAGAAGGATATTTGAACAAGTAGAACCAACTGCTGTATTTACCCCTTTTAAGAAAGATGGAGATGTGATGGCTATTGGCGAGAAAGCGTTTGAAGTAACTGCCTCTATCTATACCATCCTCACTTGCGAGCGATTGGTATTGAATTGTATGCAACGCATGAGCGGTATTGCTACCCTCACCCATCAATATACCGAAAAGCTAAAGGGATATAAAACCAAGCTTTTAGATACCAGAAAGACGACGCCTAACTTCAGATTATTAGAGAAAGAAGCGGTACGAATTGGAGGAGGCACCAACCACCGCTTTGGTTTGTACGATATGATAATGCTTAAGGATAATCATATAGACTATGCGGGCGGATTGGAACTAGCCATCAACAAAGCGTATGATTATACTCAGATACATAATCTTCCTTTGAAGATAGAAGTAGAAACAAGAAGCCTGCTAGACGTAGAAACGGTATGCCAGATAGGAAAAGGAAAGCTATTCAGGATAATGCTCGACAATTTCTCGCCTGCGAAAATTACTCAAGCATTGGCCATCATACAAGGCGAATATGAAACGGAAGCGAGTGGCGGTATCAACCTTCAAACAATAGAAAGCTATGCTGCAACAAATGTAGATTATGTGAGTGTGGGTGGATTGATACACCAAGCGCAGAGTCTAGATTTGAGTTTGAAAGCGGTAATTGTTTGAGCCACTATCATCTGTAAAGCAATACGTAAAATGTAAAACTTTTAACTTACAACTTAATAGAATGAGTAAGAAGATAAAACCAATCAACAGTTTCAGTGGGCTTGTATATAGTACCGACCCAAACTTTAAGCTAGAAGAACACGAAGAAACACAAGAGACGCTTCCTGTCAATCAGCAGAAGTTGAGGATACGCTTGGAAACGAAGCATCGTGCAGGAAAAGCAGTGACACTCGTTACTGGATTTATTGGTACCGATGACGACTTGCAAATGCTTGGCAAGCTTCTAAAAAACCATTGTGGCACAGGTGGCTCGGCAAAAGACAATGAAATCATTATTCAAGGCGACCAAAGGGAAAAAGTACTGAAGTATTTGTTGGCGAAAGGTTACAGCCAGAGCAAATGAGGATTAATCATTAGTGATTAATGTTTAATTCTAAAGATATTAATCACTAAACGTTAATCATCAGTCCACTATTCTGTCACTTCAAACACAAAGAACTGCGTCTTTTCAAGCATCAGGAAGTTATTGTCTACCACTGTTACCAACGTTTTGTGACCATTGGGTAATGTAGGGCCAAACGTCATCCCCTCCACATTATCTACATATCTACCTAGGCTATCCATGTTTAGAATCAATCTTTTAGTTACTGGTACAAAGGCCTTATTTTGAATTAATGAAAGGTTTTCTTTAATGTTAGTTGCCTTGCTTAAGTCAGCTTCAAATATCTTCACGGTGCATGCCATCCTACCTGTAGAGAAGGAACGTTCCATCACTAGTAGTTTATCTTTTGCTTCATAAAGAATATCCGATACCCCATTTATTTTAAAAGTAAACGGCAATGCTGCGTGTGCTACAGGATCTAACTTGTAGGCATATTGTGCCGTATTCTTCTTCGTAGTAAGGTCGTATTTAAGTATACGTATCATAGGATTTACATCTTCTGTATCTGCCTTTGGTCCATCCTGATACAAGGGTTCCTCCACACTTATATATGCTTCCTTATAATTATTGGCAAATGCAATCCCTTCAAAAACACCGTTTTGCCTTGGGCCCACTTCTTCCTTGTGCATTAAAACCTGGGGTGGTAAAGGAAAGGTGTCTAAGTATTTTCCCGCGGTAGTAATAGTGGTTATTGCGGGGTTCTCTAGTACTGTTTTAAAGATTCCTAAGTCTCTTTCGCCCTCACTTGTCCATACCAATTGTTTGGTGATGGGGTTGTAGCGCATTGCTTCGGGGTCGGGCGTTTTGTAAGGGTTTTGTTTTTTGTTAGGATATACAGTTCCATCTGGCTGGAGCATATTCCGCACATCCTGAAACACTACTGTATCTATTCCTTTGGGCGAAAAATTGATCTTCAACAAATAATACCTTGCAGGATTATGCTCACTTCTATCATCGCTGATTGCGTAATAGACATCATGTTCTGCATCATAATCCAATCCTGAAAGACCACCAATAGTAGTTCCTTTAAATTCCATATTGTGTGGCACCACATATTCTCCTAGAAACTTTAATTGCTTTATAACGGCTGTAGGCTGTACATATTTTGTTTGAGCAGCGGTGTGTAATATAAATAGTGATACTAATACAATGAGCGAGAAATACTTCATACTTTGTTTTGGCGCAAGCTAATAAAAAGTAATAAACAAAATACTGAACTAATTAGTTAAGGGCAGAATTAGCCTCAGCGTACTCAGATGTTCACTTATCTCTCTAAAGCTTGGTCTATTCGCAACAGTTTCTTGCATACACTCTTCTTTTAGTTGCCACAGAGGGTCTACTGTATTTTGCCTATTTGCTTCTTTGGTATGGTTTAGCAAGTCTTCTAAGAGACATCCAAAAGCACTCACCTCAATCCTCTCCAACAAGTATGCTTTGGCGTCTTTTCTATTATAAATTGAGGCAGCACCAAAGTCTCCGAATAAGGGATGTGCATCTGTTCCAATCAACGTATTATGTGCATATAAATCACCGTGCATTACCCCTTTTTCATGCAGATGTGCTGCAACAGATGCTATACCATCAGCAATGGCGAGTATATCTTTTAAAGAGAAACTTACGCCATCATCATACAAATCTCTTGTGCAGCTTTCGAAACTTGGCGTATTGCCTAGATTGGTGTAATGTGACGGTATAAGCGACATCAGTAACCCCTCCTTTTTCTCTGGATGATTATATAACTTACCTAAAACTCGAACCAGGTTGGGATGGTCTCCGGCTAACATACAAGCATTTAATTCGTCGTCTGGCATACCATCACTAGTTACAGTACCTTTAAATATCTTTACTGCAATCGACTTATGATTGTTAACCTCTTTTTTCCATAAAGCTTTCCAGATGATTCCAGACGCACCTTCACCTAGTTTTTCAACCAATGTCAAATCATTCCAATCTATTGTATCCAAAACTATTCCTGTCTTGCAATCATCAATACAAAAAGGATTCCCTGCAAAGGCAATCCAAGATAATTTGGGCATTTGTAACAACCATTCAGGCAGATGTGTAATCTTATTAGCAGAAATGCGAATTAGACCAAGATTCTTACATTCCTTTAACTCAATTGGCAATTTTTGTAACTGGTTTCCTGCCAGCATAAGCTTTTGCATTCTTGTGCATTTTCCAATAGATTCAGGTAGTTCTTTTAATCTATTATTCGTCAAAATCAACCATCTAGTATTGGCAGGAAGCGAACTTTCACTAAAAACCTCTATTTGGTTTGCCTTAAATCCGATAATATCCAATTGCTTACATTTACCTAATACTTCGGGGAATATGGTAAACTTATTATCGGATAGAAAAAGTATTTTTAGATGATGGAACCGATGGAAGTCATTTGGAAGAGAGGTAAGATTATTTCCCGAAAGGTCGAGGATTTCCAATGTTTCAGCTAATGAGAATAGTTCTTCAGGGAAATCACATAGTCCGCAACTAATCTTTATTTTCGTAGCCCCCTTCAGTTGCCCTGCATGTAGTTGTGTGAGTGTTTGCATATATTATTTATAAACTACGCTATTGACAAAGCCAAACATAGTCTTTCTTCTTGCAAATAAACACCGTTTAAATTGACAATGAATTAATACAAGACATATGGCATTCGATGATGTAATTTTTTTATTTTTTGCAACTAGTGCTATCATCCTATTCATCAGTTAACTTCTTAAAAATTTACCATCCCAAGAAAACCATTCCGGCACCGCAAACAAATAAGGTTAAGCCGCCCATAGCGTGCATGTATCTTTCCCATTTATCTGCTTTTACAAAAGCTAACCCAAAATAGCCGAGTACAACCATCGTTACCATGGTGGCCAACGTAAACACCGTGTAGACAAGTATCAACAGCAGCATCCCATATAAAGAATTCTTTGCTGCCGGATAAAACAACAAGGGAATCATGGGCTCGCAGGGGCCCAACACAAAAATGATAAACATTACCCAAGGTGTTACTTTGTGCCTTTCGGCAGCTTGTACGGCAGCACCATGTTTGTGTTCATACACATATATATTGCCATCTTCATACATATCAAAGTGCTTATGTGGCTTGTTTTGATAGGCTCGCCATAAACCCCAAAGTCCATACACCAACCCGAAAGCCAACAATGCCCATCCAGCAATGCCACCCCTTACGTTTTCCAGAAACGTTACTTTAGTAAGGCTCCACCCCAACGCGGCACCGCCCAATCCCAATAATACAGAACTCCAAACGTGGCCACATCCACAGGCAATTGTCCATAATAAAGTTTTACTAAACTTCCACCCTCTCGATTTAGAAAGGGCAATGAAAGGCAAATAATGGTCGGGGCCCATTGCCGTATGCAAACAAGCAACCGTAATCGCCGCCAAAATGAGTATTTGAAGTTCGGTGTGCATGGTACTAATTAAATGTTTGTATTAATGAATGAATATTCTTTAAGCATTCATGCAATTGCTCGGCTTTATGTCCTAAAATCCGCACGACCATTCCATTTGCCGGCGTAGTAGATACG
The DNA here is from genome assembly GCA_903883945.1 of uncultured Chitinophagaceae bacterium. GTDB lineage: Bacteria > Bacteroidota > Bacteroidia > Chitinophagales > Chitinophagaceae > Parasediminibacterium. The sequence continues at coordinate 13,872 of CAISCV010000007.1, forward strand.
CCAAAGTTGATGCCTTCTTTAGTGGAAAGAAAGTTAGTGATAGCATCACAAATTTCATCAATATCTAGCTTCTCCTTTATATATATAAGACTCGCCTGATGGGTGAACCCCTCCATTTGTCCCATCATGTTGGGATTGATTAAGGAAGGCTGCATCAACAGGTTCTCTTTAATAATGAGTTTGTTGTTGATGAATATCTCTGTGTCGTTCTGGTATTTGGTAAACTGAAACACTTCGCCATTCAGTTTTCTACCACAAGTTAAAACCTCGCCCCACACCAAGCTGCAATGGTTGCTAAGATGAACTTTATTCATCGCCTTAAAACTTGCATTCTCGTGTGGCACGGACGGGTGTGGCAAATAAACGAAGGAGGCATTGTTGTGCAGAAAAACTTCCATTAACTGCGTGGCACCTGTTTTCATATTAAACAACCGTTGGTAAGATTGTGTGTGCAACTGCATCTTACACCCCGCTTCTACAACTACTTTTATTTGGTAATCATCACCATCTAATATGCCCGGCGACGCACTCATGATGGCTATCTGCAGGTTATTAGCGGTTTTATCTTCGGTAATGTTTGCCACTTTTAAGGGAGGGGTAAAGTAGGCCTCTTTGAGATAAGAAATGCCATTACGAAGCGCCGCTGTTATTTGTAGTTGTGCTATCAAGGATATTAGTTTATGGTTTACTGATTAAAGCTTTTAATTCAACAATGTTTAAAACGTTCAATTTAGGAAACGCAATTGTCTTTAGTATGTTAAAGTCTTTATCTTCAGTTACAATACAGAAAGCATTACTAGCAATGGCACAATCAGAAAATTTATTGTCATCGGCATCATTAGTAATAAGGTTAAAAGTGAAATAACGTTTTGATTCAATAATAAAAGGGGAATTTAGAAGAACAGTCATCATTAGTTTGGCGAATACTGCACCCATATGTTCTTCCATTTTTTCCTGATACTCCATTAAAATATCATAAGTAACACAAAGAGAAACATTCCCATTAAGTATAGATTGAAATATCCAATGATGTGGAGATTTTGATGAAACACTTACAATCAAAATATTAGTGTCTAAAACTATTCTCACAGTGTGTGTTTATTGTATGCCGTTCTCATTTTTGTGGTCAATAATTTTTTAACAGAGCTCTCTCCCCAACCTTCTGAATCCCAAATATCATCTGCTAATGCTATTGCCTTTTGTGCAAAATAGGTTGCTATTAAACTTTTTACTGCTACCAAATCTTCTTCTTGAACATCAGTTTTATAAAGTTGAAGCAGTTCCATCTGTAAGTTGCTAAAAGGTGCTTGCACTGTTCCCATACATTAATTTTTTATAAAAATAGTAAATTTTTTCTATCTCCACAGTTTTGGCTCTACCACTTCTTCCAGCAAGGCATACTTCTTAATCCATCCTATCACCTCTTCCAATCCTTGCAAGGTCATTAAATTGGTGAAAACAAACGGATTGCCATTGCGCATCTTTCGTGCATCACGTTCCATTACCCCTAAGTCTGCATGAACGTAAGGTGCCAGATCTATTTTATTAATTACCAACAAGTCACTCCGTGTAATACCAGGACCACCCTTACGAGGTATCTTATCGCCTTCTGCAACATCAATTACAAAGATGGTTACATCCGCTAAGTCGGGACTAAAAGTAGCAGATAGATTATCGCCGCCGCTTTCTATAAAGATAATTTCGACATCAGGAATACGTAGTACCATTTCATCTACCGCTTCTAAATTCATACTTGCATCTTCCCGGATGGCGGTATGCGGGCAACCACCTGTTTCCACGCCAATAATCCTTTCTCTTGGTAACAAACTATTCTGTGTCAGGAACTCCGCATCTTCTTTGGTATAGATGTCGTTGGTAATTACCCCAAGGCTGTATTCGTTTGAAATCCTGCGACTTAATCTTTCTATCAATGCAGTCTTACCCGAACCTACAGGGCCTGCAACGCCAATCTTTATATAACTTCTTTCGCTCATAATTTTAAATGTTTAACTCATATACAATCTCGAATATAACCTTTCATGCTGCATAGAATGAATGTCAAATGCAGTGGAACATAAACCAATCATTTCTTCATCGGGTTGCATGTTATTTATGGCCAAATCATTGATTAAGGAATGTACCGAAAACAATATTGCTTGTCCTGATTGCTGACTCAATGGAATCAATTTCACACAGTTGGTTACAAATCCAACCGCCGCATTATAATAAAAGCCTGTCATGGTATCCTGTTTAGAAACTTGCAGGGCATTCGCCAATAACCCAAATGCAATGCAATAATGACCAATAACCTGTTGGGTTTTTATGGCATTGGCATACTGATGAATACCTTGATTGTCCGAGAGGGGTTGGAATATCTTTAACAACCGAAGCCCTAACTTATTGCTAGCCATTCGCATTTCTTTCGGAAGCTTCACTGCATTACAATAATCATCCAACTCCATTATTTTTGTCTGATCGTTGTTTGTTGCTGCATCATATGCCAACGAAACAAAGGCAGCATCGGTATAATGAATGTTTTTTGAAAGCATCTCGATGATAAATGATTTAGCACTTTCTGTATCTTTTACAATGCCTTTTTGTACATAAGTTTCCAACCCAGCTGAATGCGAAAACCCACCAATCGGTAAGGTAGGATCTGTTAAGTGCAATAAGTTTAATAAGGAGTTAGTCATTGGCAGTGAGCTTCATAATTTTAGTAAATAAGGTCTCATTGCCGTGTGGTGAAACAGTTGTACGTAGTGGTTGAATCAGCTTTCTGTTCTCTTGTTTAATACTATATCCTTGTGCAGTTAGAAGCCGGGACAAAGGCATTTCGAAGGGAACCAAAACCTCTTCATTTTCAAAAAATAGAGGCAAATGTTTATTGCCTATTTCATAACATACAGACGCCATTTCGAACATATTCTTAGGACTAACTACAATACAACTGCAAGCCAACACTTCCACAGCAATGATACTCGTTTCATTCTCAAACAATACATCTCCTTGGGTTAATGAAGGGTTTTCAAGCATGAACTTTAAAGACACTTCTTTGCCTGATGCTGTTCGCTTTCTTTGTATCCGTTTATTGGTTTCAAACCACTCCAAAGCCAGCCAGTCAATGCTTTTATCATGGATGGGATAGGAATTGATATTTCCAATTTTATGTTGAATAAGCATGAAGCAAATTGATAATTAATAATTGATAATGGATAAAAGTATTAGCTACGAATTACACAAATGAACACGAATGAATATGCTTTATTAGTGCCTATTAGTGCTATTAGTGGCAATGTGAATTCAATTTAGAAAAGAAAATACCGTTGTGCTAGGGGCAATACAGCCATCGGTTCACAAGTAATAACAACGCCATCCACCTTTACTTCATAGTTTTCGGGGTTCACTTCTATGTTTGGAGTAGCATCATTATGAATTAAATCTTTCTTGCCAATATTCCTGCAATTCTTTACTGGTAATACCATCTTACTCAATCCATAACCTTCTACTACCTTATTGTCCAATGACAATTGCGATACAAACGTTGCGCAAGTACTAAATAATGCTTTGCCATAAGACCCAAACATGTGTCTGTAAATAACAGGTTGAGGCGTAGGGATTGATGCATTGGGGTCGCCCATTCTTGCCGCTATTATCATCCCGCCCTTCAGCATCATCTCTGGTTTCACCCCAAACATGGAGGGTTTCCATAAAACTATATCAGCAATTTTACCTACTTCCAAAGAACCAACATATTCCGAAATGCCATGAGAGATTGCCGGGTTGATGGTATACTTAGAAACAAATCTTTTCACCCTGAAGTTATCATTGCCTTTGCCTTCATCTTCTGGCAATGCCCCGCGTTGCACTTTCATTTTATGTGCCGTTTGCCAGGTGCGGGTAATCACTTCACTCACTCGTCCCATTGCTTGCGAATCGCTGCTCATCATACTAAACACACCCATATCATGCAAAATATCTTCTGCAGCAATTGTTTCCGGGCGGATTCGGCTATCTGCAAACGATACATCTTCCGGAACCGTTTTATCTAAATGATGACAAACCATCAACATATCTAGATGCTCATCAATGGTATTAACCGTATAAGGACGTGTTGGATTGGTGGAAGAAGGCAATACATAAGGATACATAGACGCCTTGATGATGTCTGGTGCGTGACCGCCTCCTGCACCTTCCGTATGGAAAGTGTGAATCACACGCCCATCAATTGCTTTAATGGTATCTTCCAGAAAGCCACCTTCATTTAATGTGTCCGTATGTATGGCCACCTGCACATCATACTTATCCGCTATTTTCAACGAAGCATCTATCACCGCAGGGGTACTGCCCCAGTCTTCGTGTATCTTCAATCCCAATGCACCAGCCGCTATTTGCTCTTCCAAAGGCTCCAGACTAGCACAGTTGCCTTTGCCAAAAAAGCCAAGATTCATCGGAAAAGCATCTGCCGCTTCCAGCATCTTTTGAATGTTCCATGCACCCGGCGTTACCGTAGTTGCATTGGTACCATCAGCAGGTCCCGTTCCACCACCAATCATGGTAGTAATACCACTAAACAACGCATGGTCAATTTGTTGCGGACAAATGAAATGTATATGTGTATCAATGCCGCCAGCTGTTGCAATCAATCCAAAGCCACCATGAACTTCGGTACTGGCACCAATTACCATATTAGGTGTAATGCCTTCCATCGTATCGGGGTTACCCGCCTTGCCAATGCCTGCAATCTTGCCATCTTTAATGCCAATATCTGCTTTTACAATTCCACAATGATCTATAATCATCACGCCTGTAATCACAAAATCGAGTACGCCATCGGCACGCTTTGCAGTGGCGGATTGTGCCATACCATCACGAATTGTTTTGCCGCCGCCAAACTTGGCTTCATCACCATAAACAGTATAGTCTTTTTCTATTTCAATAAACAATTCTGTATCGCCCAAACGCACTTTATCGCCTGTTGTGGGGCCATACATGTTGGCATATTTTATTCGGGAAATCTGCATTGTTTTAAATTTTAAATTTTGTATTTTAAATTATTGCCCGTCCTATTATTCAAAATTGCTATGCTTCTTAATTCAACATTTAAAACTAAAAATTCAAAACAACTGCTAATGCTCTTTCCTTCACTTCCTCATCACCCAAGGCGCCATTCACCAGGTTATTGAAACCCACAATTGTTTTGTTACCAGCAAACTCCACCAGCTCAATATCTTTTTCTTCACCGGGTTCAAAACGAACTGCTGTGCCTGCTGCAATATTTAAACGCATCCCATAAGCCAATGGTCTCTCAAACTTCATTTGTCGGTTCACTTCAAAGAAATGAAAGTGCGAGCCAATCTGCACAGGCCTGTCACCCGTGTTTATCACCGTCAAATTCACCGTAGCCCTGCCCACATTACATTCAATGTCGCCCCTTGCCAATATATATTCTCCAGGAATCATCTCTTTATTATTTTAAGTTTTGAATTATAAATTTTAAATTAAAGAAAAGAAGAAGCAGTTGTTTTGAATTTTAAATTAATAAGCATCTACTCCTTTTAATTTAAAATTTAAAACACAAAATTTAAAATTATCTAATGGGGTCGTGTACCGTAACCAATTTCGTTCCATCGGGGAAAGTAGCTTCTATCTGTACATCGTGAATCATCTCTGCTATCCCTACCATCACATCGTCCCGAGAGAGGATGGTCGCCCCATATTGCATCAATTCTGCAACGGATTTGCCATCGCGTGCTGCTTCTTGCAATCGGGAACTTATTAAGGCTATTGACTCTGGATAGTTTAGTTTTAAGCCCCTTGCCTTTCTTTTCTCGGCCAATTCGCCTGCAAGGAATAATAATAACTTTTCAGTTTCTCGTGGTGAGAGGTGCATATATCAAATAATTTATCTAATTAAAAGAAATGTAAAGAAGGCAAAATAGTTATTATTCTGCAATAACTGATAACAAATACATACATTTCTATAAATTTTATATAAAATGCAGATGGAATGAAAATAAGTTATATCCTTATTTCGGTTGGCTTTTGTGTGTGTTGTCACAACAACCGTCATATTGACGAAGGAGATATCTAACCGAAGATAAATACCCAAATAATACAATTAGATTTCTCCTACGGTCGAAATGACGAGCCGTCGATAGTTTTAAACCTTTCTATTCATCGAATAGCTATATTTCGATTAGCTAGCGTATCCAGTTAGAAACTGGTTTGACTAGTAGACACAAGTGATGCTTCGCAACACTTGCGCCAGAGTGACATTCATGGGCTAGATGATAAGTCCCTTATGTTATAAATTTAGCCCAATCCCCACAACTACATTTGTTGTCGATACCTGTGGTGTTATGTGGTCTGTGTTTGGATAGTATCTTGGGTTGTTGAAGCTTGTTTTCTCATTTAATTTTATTTCACTTACATACAAATATTGGATGTTGGTTACTAAAAAGTATTTTTCGCGAAAATTATACTTCAACCCTCCACTTAAAAAATAGGAAGGCCCAAACGCTGAATTGCTGGAAAAAGATATATATGAATTACTATAGCTAGGGGTAATATTAAACTTAGGTCCCATACCGTAAACAATACCAATCAATGACTTTAAATTTAAAAATAAATTCTTTTGCTTTTTAAAGATTTGGATGTCGTTTGAGCCGCCAACTAAGAGCCCTGTAAACAACCATCTCCCTTTATCAAATTTATAGTTATGGGATGAATAATAATCTCCAAGAAAATTTGTTGCAAATGCTTTGGCATTCACAGGATTTGCTTGGCCATAAAGCATAGCAGAAAGGGCAAATGAGGTATTAATTTTATGTTCAAAACAAATGTTTAGATGTTCCCCTGTTTTTGCAAAACCGCTTGTAAAATGGTATTCATCCATGCTACCAAAACTGGCATTGGGAAATGATGGGCCAACAGCTAATGAAATGCTATTGGTGCTTGTTTGTGCAAAGGAAAAAGCGATAATTGTAAAGGACAATAGGGTTGTTAAAAGATGCCTCATAAGATATTAGTTGAATGAAATTGATATTTGTGATGAATTTTTTTTTTGATTAGCAATAATAATAAATAAGGTTAACCGTTTTAATCTTCTTGACCAACAATAATTAATAGAACGATTATTTAATTTCATTTTTAGGCATTCAGTTTCTCTCATTTAGTTTTCTACAAATAACTTCATACCGCCTTCCAAAGATGAGGGATAATTGATGAATAAATGAATGTTTACACCTATAAAGAAAGGATTTTTTTACAAAAGCCTATTTTATTGCATTTAATGCCTCACTTCGAACGATCTATCTAATAGATTGATCCACCTGCCCGATAGATTGATCGATCTGCCCGATAGATTGATCGATCTGCCCGATAGATTGATCGATCTGCCCAATAGATTGCACGATCCATCCTTACATCGTAGCAAATGAGCCGTTTAATGACAAATAATACAGTTTTCTGACCAAATAGGAGTTTTTTTCTATCAAGAGATACAATCATAAAACAAAAAAGCTGTTGACACACTCCTAATACTACCCTAAAAAACAAGTAAAGGGCTTAAACCAAAAATTTAATTTGGATTTCGTTGGATGTTTAGGTTGATTTCCATATTTTTACTTGGAAGAAAGGAAATAGTGTTAAACAGGAGTTTTTAAAGCCCATCGAACCATCAAGAATGTACTATTCAGAGAAAAACTTAGGGCTAGTAAGTTGAGCGGATAAACTGACTCAAATTAATTTAATAGTGACTTATAACGAATGCTGCTATGTTCAGAATTGTATTCTGGCAGATTCGTTATAAGTCACTATTTTTTTGCCAGATCGTATTACATCCAAGATTGTCATCCTTCAGGCTAATAAAAATCTCCTATCACTACTCACTTTTGTTTAATTGAAAATTGTAACTAACCTTAGAAAAGATGAACCCATTTTTATCAACAGTACTTTTAGTATTGTTTTTGACTTTAACCAAAGTTGAGGCTGGCTATGGACAAAGTAACAGCCCGTGGAAGAAAGAACCTTATGAAATTGTTTCTGGTGTTTATGTTTGTGTTGGTATGCATAAATTCAGTCTCACCTTGGGACAAGGATTTTCAGTTTATTTAAAAAATATTAATACAAAACCGGTAGTCGTATCAGGAAAACTAAAAGCAATTACTTTCTGTGATTCTGCTGTGGTTACGAGTTTTGTTACGAAGCTATTGCCAGGGCAAACAAGTTCTGGAGGAAATATAAAATTTGCTGAGAGTAATAATAGCCAAACTGGCGTTGTGACACCTGTAGAATGTGCTGGAACAACGTTTTATGATAAGAAACTAAAAAGGTATTTCGTAACAAGAATAAAAGAACTGGTATTAGAAGATTTAACGGTTGAAATTACTCCGAATGGTAATCAAAATACAGCAACATCTAAAGTAGTTCTTTAAATTCTTAGCCAAGGTTCGTTTATTCAAAAATAGTTTACAGTCACTTCACGGTCTATTCGTGTAGACATGAAACAAAGCTCAATTATTTGATCTGATTATTCGAAGCCTCCTTCTACTTGGGATCTAATGTCCTCTTTATCTTTTCTTGCATGTCTTGCAAGTGGAGTTTAGCTAACTTATCTGTCGTTAATGCTATTGCTCCAATCAATTGACTACGCAATTGAACCAACTGCCCTCTTGCTATTGCTGGCAAATCGCTGCGTGAGGTATTACCTCCCAAATTGACAGTAATGTCGCCAAAAGTAACAGTCTGAGAAGGGGTACTATTTGGATTGATGATAGTTGCTAGTTTATCTACATAACTCTTTTGAAGCATCCTTCTATAGATATCAACTGGTTTATGCGTTAGCAATTCAGAGAACAATCCGCCTTGCACATCACTCAATAACTCCATTGCATTGTAGGATTTGTCGGCACCAAACCTTTCCACGCAAGCTTGCATTCTATTTAATCGGTCGGTGTTTAACAGGCTAGACAACGCATTTTCTTGAAGACCTATAACAGGATCTCCACTTGTAGGATTATTTATTTTATCTAAAATATCCTTTTGCAACAACCATCTAGGGGTAGTAAATACTTGCTTATTCAAGAAGGCAACCGCATTCTTTTGTTTTTCTTTTGGTGTAATCTCATAAACAGCTCCGGGTTGCTCTACACTTTTAAAGGTCTCATATACCCCTCCAATGTTGCGGGTTACATGACCAATGTACCTGCGAAACTGCGTAATTAGTTGTCCATATATATCGGACAAATTTTCATTCATGTCTGCTTCTTCCTTAGTCCAGATTGGAAGTTGAGGCAATATCCGTTGCAAGTTTTTAATGCCATATTCACTTGCTTTTGCTGCATCATCTCCCAAATCTTCACTTTGAGTTCTGGGGTCGGATAGGTTTCCTCCCTCATAACTACCAAACCAATTGCGTGGATTGTCTTTTAACGCGGCAATAATCATCTTGTTGCTAGCCTTCTTTTGCTCCTCTTCATTGGCACCTGGGATATGACAATAGCCCCATTTGATCGCCCAATAATCGTAATCGCCAATGCGCGGATATAAACCCATTTTACCAATACTGTCCTCGGGTTGAGCCACATAGTTAAATCGGGCATAATCCATAATTGAAGCTGTATGACCATGTGCTTCTACCCAAGCTTTGTTTCGCAATAATTCCACAGGCGTTTTGCTGCTGCTACCCATATTGTGTCGCAATCCTAGGGTATGCCCTACTTCATGAGAGGAAGCAAAACGGATCAAATCGCCCATTAGAGTCTCATCAAACTTCATTTTTCTTGCACGCGGGTCTGAGGCTCCAGCTTGTATCATATACCAATCGTGGAACAGTTTCATCACATTGTGATACCAACCAATATGACTTTCTAGTATCTCGCCACTTCGTGGGTCGTGCACATTAGGACCATACGCATTTTCTAGATCCGAGGCAAAGTACCGCAATACAGAAAAACGCGCATCTTCTAAGCTCATGGTTGTATCATTCTCAGGCCACTCCTTCCCAATTATCGCATTCTTGAAACCTGCTTTTTCGAAAGCTTTCTGCCAGTCGTTGATGCCAGCTATCAAGTAGGGTCTCCATTGCTTTGGGGTAGCAGGATCTATGTAATATACTATGGGCTTCTTGGGTTCTACCAACTCCCCTCGCATCCATTTAAACACATCGCTGTCATTAGGTTCCAACCTCCATCTGGTTGCAAACTCTTTGGAATCTACTTGCTGTTGGTCATCACTATACTGTGTATATTCTTCCGTAAAATAACCCACCCTTTTGTCAGCGATTCTTTTCTCCATGGGTACTTTAGGCAATAGGAGCAACGAGGTATTCAGCTCCAACGTAACAGCCCCTGCTGCATTGGCGGCAGGCAAGGATGAAGACGGAATTCCTGGAAAAGAGAACCCACCACCACCTGCTGAGAAGGTTTTTACGGTCCGAATTTCTGTATTGATTTGGTAGGTATTGATAGACTCGATATAGGATCTTTCTTGAGATTCCCCACTGAAACTATACCTCCTTTTAACCGCACTGCCTAGACTTACAGGCTGATTGTCACCCTTGAAAAACTCAGTAACATCGATGATGCTGCTCGGGTGTAGGCTATCTTTTCCCTTTGCAGCGATATTGAACGAACTGGCAATACTATTTACATTGCTATTGGAAACTGCTTTGTAGATGGCTTGTGAGGAATCGGCCGTATTTACTAAGGTAATAACCCGTAGAAAGATAGAATTATTCGGGCCTTTTTCGAAGGTGAGCGTATTCTGGTTGGCGATTTCTCCGCCATAGCCTGCACCCGTAGGAACTTTGGCAAAGCGGACGACAGCCAATATCTCACGACCCAAAAGGGCATCAGGAATTTCGAAATAATATTTGTCTTCCACC
>CAISCV010000008.1 GCA_903883945.1 uncultured Chitinophagaceae bacterium
ATAACAAAAATAGCCCTCAATTTATTGAAGAATGAAAACTCTAAAAAAAGAAGCATCAAGAATAAAAGATTGCTCTGTGGTTGGGACGAAAAGTTTTTGGCAAAACTGCTATTTAAAGAAATTTAGATGCGTTTGCCCTGTTTTAGAAGTGTTTTTATTCATTAATCCAAATTGATATACACTTTAACTTCTGTTGCCAACACCTTCTATATTCTGCTCAGTAAGTTTTTTTTAAGAAAATACCCACACCCATTTAGCCCCCTCTCTCCTATCAAGCCAATAAACCAACCAACAGTTTTACTTCTTCTAGGGTATTAAAACTGTGCAACACTATTCGAAGACGCTCACCACCTTTTGGCACCGTAGGATACAGGATTGGGCGAACATCTAGGTTATTGCTTTGCAGCAATTCTGCCACACGCTTTACTTGGGTATTGCCAGAAACAATCACTACTTGAATGGGGGTATTGGAAACAAGTTTAGGAAAAGCGATAGAGGAACATTGAAAATAATTGATTAAGGTGTTTAGGTGCTCGCGCTCTTTATTCATTGTGGGAAACATGTTATAGCTGTTGGCAATAACCCGAATCGCTGCAGGTGGCAAGGCAGTTGAATAAATGAAGCTACGCGCAAGATTAATAAGATAATCTCTCAACGAATTACTTCCCAATACTACTGCACCATGACATCCACAGGCTTTACCAAAAGTATGCACTCGAGCAAATATTGAATCTTGAAAATGAAGATGCTGTACCAACCCCTCTCCTCTTTCTCCCACAACCCCTGTCGCATGTGCTTCATCGAGTATAAGGTGTGCATGGTATTGTTTGCAAAGTGAAACTATTTCAGATAAAGGACAATAGTCTCCATCCATACTGAACACCGATTCCGTAATCACAAAGATGTTACCCGTAGCAATTTTAAGTCTCCGCTCTAAATCAGTTAAATCGTTGTGCAAAAAAGCAAAGGATTGTGCTTGCGACAACCGGATTCCATCCCTAAGGGAGGCATGGCTAAGAAAATCGTAAATAATGGTGTCCCCTCTCTGTGGCACACAACTAAGCAAACCTAAGTTAGCATCATAGCCCGAATTAAAGATTAATCCTGCTTCTGCCTGATGGAAGCTCGCTATTTGTTTTTCTGTTTCTTCAATCAGAGGATAATTGCCTGCAAGGAGTCGAGAACCGGCAGCTCCTTGGGTTATGTGTGGTGCATTATGAGCCGTAAGTTGCGAGTCTTTAGCAATGCCAAGGTAGTCGTTGCTACAAAAGTCTATCTTGTTTTCTGGCAAACGTAAGGTTCTGAAAGCATTCTGCTCTTTACGCTCTATTAACTTACTTTGTAAGAAATCATCGTTATACATTGGGTCAAAACTAAACTAATTCAGCAATTGCCATTAGTTTTGGCAATCAATTATCAATTAGTAATTGTCAACTATTATTTATGACCGACGACTTATCAATAGATACAAAGAATATTTTAGGGCTTCAATTGCCCACCGACCCTCGTTGGGTAGACTTAGCGGCGATGGATATTCAGGCAATACTCACCGATCATGCCTATTGCGAGCAAAAAGCTGCACTCACTTGTATTTCATTAATACAACGTTATTCGGATAGGGAAAAGTTAGTATTCGATTTATCGCCTATTGTCACCGAAGAATGGGGACACTTCCGATTGGTTTTGAATGAACTGAAAAAACGTAACCTTTTACTTGGGAAGCAACGCAGGGATGAATATGTGAACCAATTGATTGCTTTTCAGAAGAAAGGTGGAAGAGAAGAAGACCGTATGCTCGACCAATTACTAACCATGGCATTGGTGGAAGCTCGTAGTTGTGAACGTTTTAAAAGATTGAGCGAAGGCTTGAATGATGCTTATCTGCGTAAGTTCTATCGTCGGTTTATGGAAAGTGAAGCAGGGCATTACACCCTCTTTATAGAGTTGTCTGAAACCTATTTTGATAAAGATATTGTTCGGAATCGTTGGAAAGAATGGTTGGAATACGAAGCTGCTATGGTTGAGAAACTGGAAGTAAGGGGAGATAGAATACACTAGCTAGTTATGAGTGGTTAGTGGTTAGTTATTCGTTTGAAGAACTATTGCTTTCCTTTTTCTTTGTGCACCTTTGAGCCTTCGAGTCTTTGTGGCAAGAAACAATTTCAAAAACTTAATTAAAAAATAATATTAAGATCTCGATACTTATTGTAGTAATACGAATCTTCGCTGCCTAATAAATTAAATACATGAGAAAAATACTAGTTTCCGCATTATTAGCATGCAGTCTTTTAGTTGCAAATGCACAAGAAAAGGAAGCACCATTAGATGCCCCTGTTTGTCAGATTAAAAACATAAAAACAGTCTCTAAGTCGCTTAACTTCCTAATTATGGGCGATTGGGGAAGACACGGCGAACCCCATCAACGTAAAGTAGCGGAGCAAATGAGCAATGCGACCATCTGCACCAAAGCAACATTCAACCTGATTGTAGGTGATAACTTCTACCCAAGTGGTGTGGCGAGTGAATTTGATCCGAGCTGGAAATCTTCTTTCGAAGATGTATATAACCAACACACCTTATTTGATGATTGGTATGTGGCTTTGGGTAACCACGATTACAAAACCAATCCAGATGCCGAAGTGGCCTACAGTAAGATTAGTGCAAGATGGCACATGCCCGCTCGTTATTATAGCATTATTAAAAAACTTAAAGATGGAACAACCGCTGAGTTCTTTATAATAGACACCAGCCCGTTTCAATCTGATTACTACGGAAGTGAAGATTATGGCTCGCATGTAAGAGGAGTGGATACGTCTGCACAAAAGAAATGGTTAGAAGCTGGTTTGCAAAAGAGTACGGCCAACTGGAAGTTTGTAGTGGGGCATCATCCGCTGTTTAGCGCAGGGGGCAGAAAAGAAAAAACAGGTGATATGCTGTATTCTTTCGGACCCTTGTTTGAAAAATATAAAATAGATGCGTATATCTGTGGTCATGAGCATCATTTAGAATTTGATCAACCTGCAGGTTATCATTTTGTACAAGTAATCTCAGGCTCTGGTGCAGAAGCTACGGGTGTATCAACTGCCGATTTCTCTAAGTTTGCAGTACAGGACTATGGATTTGTAGCTGCTTCTCTTACAGCTAAGTCTTTATTGCTTCAATACATAAATGACAAGGGCGAGGTGCTATACACTACAGAAGTAAAGAAATAGAATGGTTTAATTTACCACATAGTCCTATTTAAAACATAGAAACATAGGTACATAGAACAGATAGTTATTCTACCACAATGATTAATTTTTCTTTGTATCTATATTTCTAATTTGTTATTTAAATATAAAGGATCATATAAAACATAGGTAAGCTACAAATCTATGTGCTCTATGTCTCTGAGTTCCTATGTGTTCAAGACCCTTATTTCAATACCCGGTATAAACTTCCTCCTTTATCAAATAGCTTGTCTATCCGGCGTTCTATTTCAGGCACTTTCTCTACTGGCGGTGCATTGTGGGGTTTCATTCGGGCATCAATCACCATTGGGCCATTGCATCCCCAATGTTTGAAACTCGTGAAAGCATCAATACCATAAATATCGTGGGATGGATTGCAACGAGTGTAAGTAGCCCATAAGTAGTTGTTTATTTTCTCCGCCATAAAGCTGCTATCATCACAAATAATCACTTGCACCACACCCTCTATATTCCCATTTCTACCTACCACTTGGTCATTAAAAGCTTTCATTTCTTGTTGGGCGGCTTCGTAAATTGTAAAGGACTTAGTTTGCAAGGCTATCACGCCCGGCATCACTACTTGTGGGTTTTCAAACTGTTGTAAATCCTTAAACTCAGCAGGCACTTCCTTACACAACTCCCTTTTCTTATCGCCGTAGGCAGCAAAAACAACCTTACTTCCGGTGTTTAGTCCCGTACCGCTGTAATCTAGGGTATCGATGGTGGTTTTGGTATGAAAATGAATATCACGTGTTAAATCCATTCTTTCAAACACATATTCCAGATAAGATTGAATGTGGTGTGTAGTTAATTGGTTGGTATCATCGGCTGTAATAAATAAAAATTTAGCCAAGCTCAATTGCCCTTTTCCTAATATATGATTCGCAATAGTTAGTAACTCTGCCGGTTGTTTGGTTGGCATAAACGGCGTGTAACGTTCGCTACCAATCGCCAATAACAAGGGGTGTACCCCTGCCGCATCTACAGCATGCACTTCCTTAACACCAGGAATCTCTTGCGAAATAGCACCACCCGCTAGTTCGTGTATCAACTCTCCAAAGCTGGTGTCTTCTTGTGGAGGTCTTCCAACCACTGTGAAAGCCCAGATGGCATTCTTTTTTGCATATACTTTATGCACCCGCATCAACGGGAAAGGATGTTGCAAAGAGTAATAGCCCAAGTGATCTCCAAACGGACCTTCTGGTTTATTTTCATTGGGATAAACTTCTCCGGTGATAACAAAGTCAGCGTCGGTACTGATGGCAAATCCATCCTGATACGTATATCTAAAACGCCTACCACCCAAAGCTCCTCCAAAAGTCATCTCACTTATTCCCTCAGGCAATGGCATCACAGCTGCCAAAGAATGTGCAGGAGGTCCCCCTACAAAACAACTTACCTTCAGCGGCATCCCTTTTTTATTTGCTTTTGTCTGGTGAATGCCAATACCCCTATGCAACTGATAGTGCAATCCAATCTCCTTGTTCAATTGATAATCATTACCCGTCAATTGAACGCGATACATTCCTAGGTTGGCTTGCATGATGTCCGCTTTCTCTACGTCTTCGGTATATACTTGCGGCAAGGTAACAAACGCACCGCCATCCATTGGCCAATGATGAATCAATGGTAAATCGGCAATATTTATCTCTTCGTATAAAACCGGTTTGGAAGAAGGATTCTTAAGCGGCAACGCCTTTAATGCTGCTAATGCTACTTGTATATTATCAAACGGATGTTTTAATGCTTCCATAGGATTGCCCTTTAGTTCTATCATTCGTTGAACGAGCTCGAAGGTATCTCTAAAGATAAATTTACTTCTTTCCAGTGTGCCAAAAATGTTAGATGCAGCACGGAATGGGGCTCCTTTACGATGGCTTAATGGCGACTTCTTTACGTTCTCGAACAAGATGGCAGGCCCTTTTGCTTCATATACCCGAAGGTGAATGGCAGCCATCTCTAAGTAAGGATCCACTTCTTCTTTTATACGAACAAGGTGATTATTCTTTTCTAAATCCAGTAAACAGTCTTCTAAGTTTTTGTAAGCCATAGCAGTAGAACAACTACCTAAAAGGGAAAGTTGTTGAGCGGACAAAAATAACTATTAGTGGTGGGATGTGGGAGATGATCTTTAAAGAAGTAATACTAATTAAGGTTAAAGGGATTAATGATTTTTAAAGACTTAATGTTTTCAAAGTCTTTCGAATTATTTGTAATCAAGGTATAGCCATATACAATAGCAGTGGCAGCAATGATGGCATCGGGTGTTTTTACTTTTTTGCCTTTCCGTAGTTTTATACAGTTGGCAATCACTTCCTCGTTAATATTTAGAATATTACTATCAGCAATAAAATCTTTAATGCTTTTTTCTTTTTGTGTCGATGTTTTCCAACACAACAACTCTATTTGGGTAATTACCGAAAGATTAGGTAAGGCATCTATTACTTCATCAAGAAAATTGGTAGCATTGGTAGAAAAGCAGTCAGAAAGATAGTCAGAGATTACATTGGTGTCAATTAGATATTGTTCCATTCTGTTCTCATTTGTTGAATATGATTATTCAAATCTTTTCCTTCTTCTTTATTAAGGATGCCCTTATACTTTTGGGATAATCTTTTGGTAGCAGGTGTTGTAGGTTCTTTTATAATTCTTATCAAACGCAGTTCTTCTAGTTGTTTCAGCAAACCCTTTGCCTTGGGATTAGTTATTTGTATTTGCAATGTGTTTACCATACAACAAAAGTACTGTTTTATATGTATCTCATCAATTATTCATTATTGGGCTAAATATCAAAGCAACAATTAAAGTCATTACGTGTGTTTTCGATGCAATCCAATAGGTATACTTAGCGAAACCACACGTCAAAGACAGCGCGGCAGCAGTAAAGTTGACACACTACCTGAGAAAGTTGTTGATGTTGTAAAAACATCTATTAGTGGTGGGATGTGGGAGATGATCTTTATACATTCTCACGAATACCATCTGTGCAACCAATTCTAGTTGCAAACTATTTTTTTGCCTTTCTACAAATGCTTTACTAGTCTTTAGTTTCATTCAAGGATATGTTTATTTAATATAATGTACTTCCAAACTTTTAATCACTCGCTATTTTATTTACAGGCATTAGAAAAGAACAACAACGTATGTGTAAATAAAAATTAATCTACCTTTTTCTTAATCTACACCGTCGAAACAATCATTTACACGGTATAAATAGAATTTAGATATCCGCAACAACCATTTACACGGTCGCCGCGTGCATTTACACGGTGTAAATGGTCGTTTACATCGTGTAAATCTTTTTTAGACCGTCGCAACAATCATTTACACTGTCTAAATGATCATTTACACCGTCGCCGAGAGCATTTACACCGTGTAAATGATCATTTAGACAGTTTAAATGAAATTTTCTCTATCGGTTTAAACTTTTTATCTGTTTAAACAACATTTATTCTATCCCTAACAGGGCGTAATATCGGGTTGATACTTAGTTTAAATGCAGTAAATCCGAATATACATAACAAATATTTCCTCCATGTTTAACATACAAAAAGAGCCCTTTCAATTTCTTAAAAGGGCTCCTATCCATATAAGTACTACTACTTTCTTTACAATACAATCTCATTCTCAGCCATCATTTTCCGTAAGTTAAACAAGGCATAACGCATCCTACCAAGCGCTGTATTGATGCTGGTATTGGTTATAGAGGCTATTTCCTTAAAACTCATATCTGCAAAATGACGCAATACAATCACCTCGCGTTGTTCTTCGGGTAAGAAATCTAGCATCTGTCTTACCTTTTGATGGCTCTGGTTTTGAATCAGTTTGGCATCGGCATAGTTTCCAATATCCCCAATACTTTCAAAAATATCCCGGTCGTCGCTAGCTACATTGTTGGTGTATTTTACTTTTCTAAAATGATCCACACATAAGTTATGAGCTACCCTCAATGCCCAATGAATAAATTTACCTTCTTCTTTATAACGGTGACTACGTAGCGTATCAATAATTTTGATGAATGCTTCTTGAAACAGATCTTCAGCCAGATGCGTATCCTTCACCATATAGAGTATGGTGCTGTAGATGGTGTCTTTGTAGCGATGGATTAATGCCTCCAAAGCCGTGTTGTCACCTTTTTGAAATACGCTTATCAGTTGCGTATCCGATGCTGTAGCAAACGCCTTCATAACTACGGGTTTATGTATAATTTAAATCGACTAAAACGAGGATAAGGGATACGAAAACATTAAAACAAACCTTAAATTGTACAATTATTCTGATGTAATATTATAATCTTTTATTTTTACAGTATCCTTTTATTG
>CAISCV010000009.1 GCA_903883945.1 uncultured Chitinophagaceae bacterium
TGTTGTAAAAGACAACATCGTTGCGGCAGAAGCATCGTCATTATTGCCACGGCTACGCCAGTTATCATCATCCACATAAAAGGTTTGCCCGGTAGTATGTCCGCTTCTGGTATCCTTTACCAATATAAGATACCGTCCCCAATCACTTGTTTTAAAGTTGGCAGTAAAAGCACCCTTTCCATTACTCGTTTCGATAGTTGCTTTCGATATGAGTTTATTATAATTATCCTGTGTAAAGTTGCTCAAGCCATCCCCACTATTATCCCACCACCAACGCCACTGTATCTTATATAATGTAACCTCCAGATGATTGCTTCCATTTAGCAATTGCCCCTCTGTATTTACATCCACTAAATCAAACTTATGATTCTGTCCACTTTGCAGATAGCCCCAGTTATCCTTGGCTTCTGGCACATGTACGCCCACATAGGAAGTATAGGGATGGTAGGGCATGGAGATATTGTCTATACTGAAATTGCCGCCAGCTTCAAACACTTTCACTACCAGATTCGCCAACAATATACCCGGTGCATCCGTACCGGCATCGAAGGAAGGGTTGATACTCGCTGTGCCATCCGCACTTAGTTTACCATCAAATATTGTTTTACTCTGCGCCGTAAAAGCAGATGTAGGATTATCGAATTGATAAGAACCAAAGCCCTCAAACTTGGTCTTCACTTTGTACAATTGTGCATCCACTTTCGCCTTTAGGTTCTGTGCCTTAGCCCCAAATAACCAGCAAGCAGATAGCTCACCAGTAGTATTTGTGTTCTTACCCAATGCTTTTAGTCCCGCAAAGTTCAAGGCTATCTTTAGGCGGTTGGGCATTACAGTCTCAATCTTTATCTTCTTATCAAAAGTAGCTGCCCCAATCTTCACCCTACATATCCAATTTCCGGTAGGAGCTTCTGCATCTGTAACGGTAGTAAACAGGTTAAATCCATCCGCTGCATTAGGCTGAACAATACGTTTATATAATTGATTAAGCGGAGAGATCAACTGCATTTCTATCGGATGCCCTGCAGGTAGTTTATTGTTTTTATCCTCTACGATGCAACCTAGAAATAAGGTATCTCCCGGACGCCAAACACCTCTTTCCCCAAATACAAATGCCTTGATGCCGTCCTTCACTTCCGCACCAGACACATCAAACTTGGCTAGTGACAAAGAGCTTCCATCATCTAGCTTCAGATAACTCTTTTCATTACCTTTCTTTGCTATCAACAGATACGGCTTGCGTTTAATATCCATCAAAGCGATCCCATCATCGCCACTAGTTCCTTTGCCGATTACCTGTTGTTGGTAATCCATTACCTGCAACGTTACATCCTTCATAGGATCGGTAGTGATAATATTATTCACCGCAACAAACAGTTTGCCATCGCTACCACGCTTGGCTGTCAACCCAATATTGGTAGAAAGAATGTTTCTGCTGGCAAATCGTTCACTATTATAGTATGCTTTACTACAAGGGTTATCGCGTTGCTCCCAATTGTAACCATAAGGATAGCTATCATTATAGCGCCTCCAAAACTCCTGATCGTCATCTACCTTATCATTCTCACTCTCATAGTAATCTTCATTTATCGGTTCGTCCTTAGGAACATTCACTTTATTGCAGGTATATAATGAATATTCCGGCCTGAATGTGATGGCAACCCGATAGATGGCACCCGGTTCGGTACGTATATATTTATCGAGACTCAACGAGAAACGGTTCTTTCTACTCAGGTTAAGACTCTTATCATCATCAAGCTTCAAGGTTGCCTGAACCAATGGCTTTGCAACCTTTCGGAGTTCTTCAGTTCCAGCTATATTATTACTTTGCAGGAACTGCGGAATATTGTTTTCATAAATCTTTATGATAGATACATCCACCGCTTTCAGATTGACCGCATCAAAGGGCAATACTATCTTGCCACCACTATTGGGTAATATTACACCCTTGCCAACGATAGATACAGATGGTAGTCTATTCTCAAAAAAGATATTACTGGTATATCCTTTATTCAGCTTTTCACCCCATTGGTTCTCTATACCTTCATTTACTGTTGCCGTAAAGCTTCCATCTAGCTTATTGGCTGTATAAACCTTTACTTCACTACCCAGAATAGTATAACTCAAGGCTTCTTGCCCACTGATTACAATCAACCCATCCAACGACTGACCAATAGAAATAGGATCGCTAAATTGAACCAAAGCATATTGCTCATCATCCTGCACCACTTTTACATCCATTACTTTAAAGTCACCGATGGCGGGTACGGCAATCTCTTTGGCATTTTTCACGTTGATGTTTAATGGAGTGCCATCCCATTGTAACTGCAAGGTTTGGGCGGCTTGGGTACGGGTAATATTACTAATAACAAAACCGTGTGTTTTATTAGCCTCATTGTGTTGCCAGCTAATTGTTAGTTTCTGACCACCCATCGATGCCGTCAATAGCTTTTCCACCTCAGCACTTTCCTGAACGTCAGCAGTCAATATCTGCCCAGATAGAGTCATAGAAGTTTTACCAATAGCTCTCAATCCATTATCTATTACTTCAAAAGAAGGCTTAATGGTCTCTATATTAAACTTAAATTTACTGTAACTATTCGGCACGTTCAACACTTCATCCAGTTTAAAATCTACCTCATACAGCATATCTGTTTGCATATCCTTTGAGGGTCTGAACTCTATGGTACGGGCATCAATCCAATAGGCTTTCCCTTCCACAGCAGGTGTAAAAGCAAACAACTCTTTATCAATAGGTTCATTTAAGGTATGAGTGGTACGTGCATCACTAGCCAACTGTATACGGACAGCACTCTTTTTGGATATCGTTCCCGAAGTGTAGGCTTCTATGTACTTACTGAATGCAGGATCTATTTCAATTAGTTTGTGTTTTTTATGGCATCCAGCAAACACGATAAGAAGAAAAAGACAGGTAGCGGAGAATAGCCAGGTTGTTTTGGCTTGCGGCATTGGGGGGCGGGTAATCATGATGGTTGTAAATATGTTAGTGCAATCGGTATTAATTGCAAGAATAAATGTAAAGCGTTTGATTGATATAGACCCTGAAAATATTTATAATCTTGTCTAAATAGCAAAGCCTGATACTCCACACAAAAAGATTAACAACAAGATAATGAATACTGAAATTTATTTTTACAAAGTGATATGCTTTATATTTGGGATAATAGTGCCCTTTTTAATAAAATAGGCCGTCTAAAGTTTTACTTTTAGACAGCCTATTTGTATAAAGTGATGAGAATGTTTACTTCTTACAAAACTAAAGAACTTGTATTTTGCTATTCCTTCACCAATGCAACAGTACTTACCTTTCCATCTGTTGTTTTTACCCTCAAATGATAAGACCCTGCGCCCAATCCACCCAAAGACAAAGCAGGGTTTGTTGCATCTTTCAACGCAACAACCTTCACTACCCTTCCCAGATTGTCTACTAACTGCACTGAAACAATATGACTACCATTAATCACTACTGAACTATTTGCAGGATTAGGGTAAACTGTTAACTGTTTACTGCTAATTGTAAACTGTTCTGGTTTCGAGAATACCAAACTGTATCTACCTACTGTTTCCTTTGCCGTTGTAGTAATGGTTGTTGCTGCTGATAAATCGGTGTACGTTCCTGTTACTGCATCCTTTAGATAAACCGGTAAGTTGATGTTCTTGTTGTTTAGACTTAAGGTGTACGACCCCGCTTTTGGCGTGCTAATGCTTATCGGCAACTCCGTTTTGCTGTCTATGGCTGTCAATTTGTTGATAGCTGCTTTCTTCCCTTCTACCTCAAACGCTATTGTGGCATTGGTTGCCCCTTCGGGTTGTGCTATCTTTCTAGCATACCCTGCTTTGTAACTCGTATAAGCCACTGCTTCGTCGATTGTACCTGCTACCTCGTCCTTAATAGAGAGACTTAGGGTATTGGTTGTTGCTGACTTCGTACCAAATATCTCTGGGCTTAGGTAATTGTAGGTTCGTACACTGTTATCAAACTTCAACGTACCACTTTTGTCTACATATACAAAGAAGCCCAATGAGGAGTTGATAACATCTCCAGATCCATTAACATTTGCACCTACATTACCATCATAGGTAGACCATATACCATCTATTCCTTTCCCTGAAGCTTTCCACAGGTAACAAGCATCGTCACTAGCAAACAAATCGGAGTTTAAGGCACGCAAGGCTGTCCAGCTAATGGGGGATGGGTATGGATTACCCACTAAGTTCCAACCCTTAGGATCATTGCTTCCTGCAGAATGCGTAACCGGAATGCTTAGTGGCCCATTGTTTGGCGTACCAAACGAGTTAAGTGTAGGCAAGCTATTGAGGCGTGCAGTGTATCCTTGCCCTACCACCAAAGTATTGGATGGATTGGTATAGGGACCAACGACTCCGGCTTCCACAATCACGGGCAATTCTACAAACCGACACCTTTGCTTGCTCGTCATCGGTATGATGAAGTCGCGACGCACTTGACTTGTGGGTACATCCCAAAGGTTTAATGCCGTACAAAAGGCCACTAGGAATGCAATAGTAACTCCTCTGTTCGCAGATTCGTCTGGTGTCGGCAAATCTTTACCTAGCATTTGTATGAAGGATAATTCTCGTCTATACATATTAGGGAATTCTTCTTCTGTAATAAGCTTCGTTGGACTACAATCTGCGCACTCTAATTTTTTATCCGCCGCAGAATATTTAAGATAATTATGAGAACATTCTCCACTGTTATTGCAATTGTTTCTGAATTCTTTATTAGTCTTTTCAGCTAGCTGTCTACAGTTTCCCTCAAGCTGATTACTGTGAGGGTTGAAATAAGAACTAGCAGTGTTCCCCATATATATAACTAGTAGCCAACGCTGCGCGTGCGAGCAGTTTGTGGAAGTGGAAGTATTAGTCTCCTTCCCAAACGTCTAGTAGTCTACCTGATTAATTCATTATAAATTAATAACTGAATTAAGAAGATACTGGAACTTTAATGCTGCGCGTGCAGAAATAAATATGATCGAAGAATAGCAAACTTAGCTAATAAATCGTAAATAGCAGAATTCCCAAGAAGTTTTAGTCTTGGGCCTTTTAGTAGAGTCTGAGATCTTTAAGGGAGATATCCGCCCTAACCTGTGTGTTTGTTTGTGTGTTTGTTTGTTTGTTTGTTTTTGTGTGTGTGTGTGTGTGTGTGTGTGTGTGTGTGTATGTCCGCTTTTTAACCCGGGTAAAAATAAAAAAGAGCGCAAA
>CAISCV010000010.1 GCA_903883945.1 uncultured Chitinophagaceae bacterium
ATGGCAGTTAAAAGTTTAATAACTTGACAAAAGTGAGAAATAACCGCAAACGATGCCGTCTTAATTACGAAAACGATATTAGTAACTATATAGATAAATTAAAAACAATCTTCTAAACTAGCAGATTTATAGTGCTATAAACAAAAAAAGCCGCTGTAATTTATGTTACAGCGGCATTTTATTAGATCCAGTCAATTGATGAAAGAATCTATCAATTGTTATCAGCGTTCTTTTCTTTCTTTTTATATAGTTTCTTGATACCATAAGAGGCACCTGCACCTATTAATAAGCTTAGACCACCGTCGATGGGTGCCCCCGCACCTCCACCACCTCCACCACCCGGAGGTCTTGAATAGATAAATGTTGCTGTCAATAGCATACAGCCAAGTAAGACTGCCGATTGTACTAGTTGTTTTTTCATCTGTTTTTTTTTTATTATTTAGTTGATAGGCCAAAAGATTTGACAACTTTAATAAAGTTGTCAAATCTAAAGTCCATTTATTCCTTCACCATTCCAATGCTGCTCACTTTGCCATCAGTTGACTGAATCTTCAACTGATATACACCCGCAGGCAAGCCATTTACTGAGATGGCAGGGTTCATAGCGTCCTTTGCAGAAACCACTTTCACCACTCTTCCCAAATTATCAATAACCTGAACTGAAGCAATATGGTTTCCTTTTACAGTAACCACACTCTTTGCAGGATTAGGGTAAACGGTAATCGGTAATCGGTCAACGGTTGACTGCTTAAAGACAAGGCTATATCTTCCTGCTGTTTCTTTAGCACTTGTAGTCACCGTTACAGTTGCATTGGCTGATAAATCAGTGTATGTTCCTGTCACAGCATCCTTCAGGTAAACCGGCAGATCGATATTCTTTGTATTTAGACTGATTGCATAAGTACCTGCCTTTGGTGTCAGCAGCGTAATTGGCAATTCTGTCTTACTGTCTATGCTTCTCAACACATTGATAGCTGCCTTAGTTCCTTTCACATCAAAAGCGATGGTTGCATTGGTTGCACCTGCAGGTTGTGCCATCTTCTTGGAGAAGCTTTCTCTGTAACTGGTGTATACCACTGCTTCATCCGTTGTTTTGGCAACTGCATCTTTTATGCTCAACCGAATCATATTCACAGCGTTTGATTTAGCACCAAATATCTCCGGACTAGTATAAGTGTATGTCCTAACAGAGTTATTGAAGTTAAGCGTACCACTATTGTTTACATATACAAAGAAGCCTAAAGAAGAATTGATAACATCTCCTGCACCATTCACGCCTACTGTACCATCATAAGCAGTCCATGTTCCGTTAATACCCTTCCCCGAAGCATTCCACAAATAGCAAGATGCATCTCCAAACAAACCTGGGTTCAGTGCCTTCAATGAAGACCAGCTGATTGGTGATGGATAAGGATTACCTACAAAGTTCCATCCCTTGGGGTCATTCGTTCCTGCAGTGTGCGTAACAGGAATACTGATTGCGCCATTGTTTGGTGTACCATAAGTGTTGAGTGTAGGTAAACTATTCAACCATGCTGTATATCCTTGACCTGGTGTGAGGGCATTGGACAAGGCGGTATAGTTGAAATAGCTAGAATCCAGCCAAGCAGTCGTATTAGCTACCTCATCATAATATTGCAATGAACCCCAGTTACTCAACCAGCTTGGAGCACCATCAGGCCCGGTTATAGGAAAGGCATTACTCCAGCTGTTTACAGTTGCTCCACTTACAGGACTACTGAAATGGTGGTAACCAAAGTTGCCTGAAGCATAGTGTTGGATGTATGCCTTACCACTCAAAATACCTCCATTATCTTGTATCAGAGCAGTAGCTGTTGAATCGGACAGTAGCGTTAATTTATTGTTGGTAGTCAATACACCACTTGTCTTAATCAAGCGTTCTTTGATAAATATCCTATCATTTGAGGTTGAACCTACTGCGTAATCACCTCTTATATCTAAGTTAGCAAAAGTATCCACCCCACTCACGATACCAATGCCGCCCATCAATACTACATGACTACCCGCTGCACTTACAAACCTTCCTGTGTCGGCGAAGTTGCCAAACACATTCAAAGTGGCATTATTGGTTACTTTAGCACCACTTTCTATGATCATATTATCTACCAATGCTGTACCACCAGCTATTACTGGCTGATTAGCTGGTGCAGCAGGAATGATTCCATCCGTATTGCTGGTAGGCACACCAATTGTCCAGTTGCTTGCATTGAACCAATCGGTAGAAACAGCTCCTGTCCAGATATTAGGTAGTGCACAAGCACTCAATATATTGGCAACAAAGTTACCATTGGTAAAAGGAAGAGCAAGGGTAAGCGTATTCACTACTTTATGAGTAGCGGTATTGATAATGCTGATACTCCCTGTATAATTAACAACATATACCAGGCTTCCGTCAGGACTAATACTTATCCCTATAGGATATATACCCACAGGAATACTATCAGTCATAGTATTGGTCACCGTATTTACAACTGCTAAAAATCCATTGGTAGTCAAATACTTAGTTACTACTGCGTAGGCCGTAGCACCATCGGGGCTGAGGCATATATTAGCAATACCAATATTTTTGGTGGAAGTAACAGGTATAAAACCTGCAATTGTATTTGTTTTGGTATCCAATACACTAATGCCATTAGAAACTGCACTATCTGCAGAGGTTGCAATGTACAGTTTACCAGCATCCGGACTCAGCGCTAAGCCATATCCATTTGCTTTAATGGGTATTTTATTGGTGACCTTTAGGGTTAAAAGATTAATTGCCTTAATCGAGAAATTATCTAAGCAAGGATTAAAATTAAAACTGGTTACAAAGATGATAGAATCGTTGGCAGAAAGGGTTATATTTCTTATGCTACCCAACGTGGTATCGATTACTACACCCGTAACAGTATTGGTAGCCAGGTTGATGATACTTACAACGGTATCTACATTGGAAGCATTGTTATTGTGTCCAACATATAGCTTAGTGCCATCAGAACTTAGAACCGACATAGCAGGATAAGAAGGTAAAGCAATGCTACCTGCAACAGTATTAGTAGCCGTATTAACAATACTGATTGACCTACTGCGATTGTTGGTTATATAAGCCTTTGTCTTGTCCTGATTAAAACAAACTGACGATGGAGTACTCCCTACAGTTATATCTACTCCAACATTGGTAGCCGTATTAACAACGGATACTTTATTGAGGGAAGTACTGGCAAGGTAGGCATAAGATGTAAAGCTGTTTGCGTTGCTGAATGCTGCGCTACTTACCGCAATACCATTGGGTGTAGTAACCTGTATAACACCCCAGGAATTTACAGGTAGGGTAGCCGTAATATTATTGTCGTTATTTACGGTAAAACTTACTGTTTTGCCACCCACCGAAAGAGCAGTAGCACCGGTGAAATTAACACCAAAAATAGAAACAGATGTTGCATTGCTAGCGCAAATCCCTGGAGGATTGAAAGCGTAAATAGCAGGTGCCAAAATACGCAGATTCAAGGTTATCAAACTATCGCAACCAGCTTTATTCAGGGTATCATAAACATAAGTACCGCTGGTAGTGTAGGTTGTACCATGCCAAGCATAGCTGTTAGTAGCCGTTTGGGTGATAGTAGCCGTAGTAGGTTGATTGATTGTTTCAGTAATGCTATTACTTATTGCAGTACCCACATAACAAAGAGCTGCATTGTTAGCTATTAATGCACAAGTAATCACATCACCATTATTTGGCTTGTAGTTGAACACGGAAGGGTCAAATGCAGAAGTCAAATCGCCCATTTGTACAACTACATCGTTTACCAGCCATTGATAGACTGTACCTTCTAGGGCTACAAATGCACCAGGGGTAGCATAGTAAGCAACACTTGTACCTGCACACACGGCATCATTCCCACGAGAGGAGATGCTGATAGTAACAGGGTTGCTTGGTTTTGCAGAAACAACATTCATAGTTGAAAAGGCATTCCCCACATAACAAGTAGCTTGATTATTGGCCTGCAATTCACAATAGACTTTATCTCCATCTGATGGAGTATAGGTAAAGGTATTAATGCTTGTAGTTCCCAATTTTGAACCATTTACATACCATAGGTAGGTCAATCCTGCTCCACCATTGGAATAATCTGATGCATGTAAAGTAATACTTGTACCTGGACAGAAAGGATCAGTAGGAGCGAGAGTTACCATTGGATCAATAATCGAATTGATGGTTAAGTTCAATGTAGTTAAACTATCGCAACCGGCAACATTAAGTGTGTCAAAAGTATAAGTACCACTTGCGGAATAAGTTTTGCCATGCCAAGCAAAGCTACCACAAGCAGTTTGGGTGATAGTAGCCGTAGTAGGTTGATTGATTGTTTCAGTAATGCTATTACTTATTGCAGTACCCACATAACAAA
>CAISCV010000011.1 GCA_903883945.1 uncultured Chitinophagaceae bacterium
GGCTCAACAGCAATAGCGATTACTGGTTCTGGAATAAACATATTCTCTAAAGTGATAGGATGCTTTTCATCACACAAAGTATCACCTGTTTTAATTTCCTTAAATCCTACTGCAGCTGCAATATCACCTGCTTCAATAAAATCTATTGGATTTTGCTTATTAGCAAACATCTTCATGATACGGCTGATACGCTCTTTTTTACCACTTCTTACATTCAATACATAAGAACCAGCATCTAAGTGACCAGAATAGCAACGGAAGAAAGCCAAACGACCTACGAAAGGATCGGTCATAATTTTGAAAGCCAAAGCAGCAAAAGGTTCTTTTGCATTTGGAGATCTTGTAACGATATCACCTGTATCTGGATTAACACCAGAAATATCATCAACATCAACTGGAGAAGGCAGGTAACGACAAACAGCATCTAAAGCCGTTTGTACACCCTTATTCTTAAAGGAAGAACCACACATCATTGGAACAATGCTCAAGTCGATAGTAGCCTTACGGATAGCAACGTGCATTTCATCTTCAGTGATACTGTTAGGATCATCAAAGAATTTCTCCATTAAGTTATCATCGTATTCAGCAACTGCTTCTACCAGATTAGCTCTCCATTCGTTTGCTTCTTCAACCATATCAGCAGGAACAGGAATTTCCTTGAAAGTCATACCTTCGGTTTCCATATCCCATATTACTCCCTTCATGGTAATCAAATCTACCACACCTTTAAAATCGTCTTCAGCACCGATAGGCAATTGCAATGGCACCGCTTTCGCACCCAACATTTCCTTCACCTGCGCAACAACCATTAAGAAGTCTGCACCAGAACGGTCCATTTTGTTTACGAAACCAATACGTGGAACTTTGTAACGGTTAGCCTGACGCCATACAGTTTCAGATTGAGGCTCAACACCATCAACCGCACTAAACAAAGCAATCAGACCGTCCAATACACGCATAGAACGTTCTACCTCGATAGTAAAATCCACGTGACCCGGAGTATCAATAATGTTAAAGTAGTAATCTTTAGTGTTTGCATCAGCAACTCCCTTGTTAGTAGGGAATTTCCATTGGCAACTAACTGCCGCAGAGGTAATGGTGATACCTCTTTCTTTTTCTTGCTCCATCCAATCGGTAGTAGCAGCACCATCGTGTACTTCACCTATTTTATGAATCATACCTGTGTAGCGTAAGATACGCTCGGTAGTAGTGGTTTTACCAGCATCAATGTGTGCCGCAATACCAAAGTTCCGTTGTAATTTTAAGTCCGCCATAACGCTGAGTTATTATTTGTTGTTTTATTTATTTAACAGGTAAACCCCGTTTTTAAGGCTGCAAAAGTAGGGGTTTAGTTTATTTAATTAACCCGAACACAAAATTCATTTTATTTAAAAGGTATAAGTTGCAACTACTTGTTTATGTTTTAGTGGTATTTTTGGTTCTACTTCTCTGATAAATTAGGTCTTGGCTATAAATTCATTTTGTTATTGCAATCAGACGTATTGTTTATTTGCCTTTTCAAGAGCCCCTTTTATTTGATCTACAAGTGATGTTGGTTGCAACACTTTTACATTACCCGCAAAAGAAAGTAACTCCATTTCAAAATCGTGGGTAATATAAACTTTCAACTTTATCTGCAGCTCTTCCTCATTGTCCACCAATATCTCCTGCGTTTCGTGTAGTGGAAGACTCTTGATGTACTTTCCTTGCTCAGGATCGAATGAAAGAATTACTTCTTTGGGTTTTTCATCTTGTGGAGTAATGATACCATAGCAATACCTAAATAGCTCATTCATATCAAAGGATGGTAGAACCTTGAATTTGGTATTGGTTATCTCCATCACAGACATCCTATCCAAAGCAAAGGTTTTTGGATAAGAGTCTTTCACATCCTTAGCAATCAGATACCACCTGTTTTTAAACTCCTTCATGCAATAAGGTTCTACTATCCTGTTGGTAATGGTTTCATCCCAGTATTTCTCGTAATCAAATCTAATCTGTAATTTATTCTTTATGGCATGAATCAACCCATACAAATTATCTGTCCCTTTTGGCTTAATGCGTTCAAAATGTATGTAGTTAGACAAATCCTCAGTCATATTTAGCACATACAAAGTATCAAAAGCCTCCAAAAGCCTGTCGCTCTTGGCAGGGTCGCCTTCATCTTCTATAAAGTAGACCTTCTCGGTAAAATCATATTTTATTTCTATGGAATAGAGTGTGAATATATCTTCTGTATCCCGTTTGAATGTTCTTTTGGAAATAGTAAAATCGTAATCCTCCATTTCAGATTGCCTTTCTAGATAATCTGCTACCTCTTTGAAGGTCGATCGTTTTTTTCTAATCTTATTTACGATATGCCTGTATCTTATTAATGCTTCTTTGCGTGACATGTTACTTTTTTAGCTTTTTTATCTCCTTATCAAAATCACTTTCATATTGGCTGTCTTGAACGATGCGGTATTTATCAAACTCTGCCTCTGCTTTTAGTTTAGCCTCCAGCATAGATACTTTTCCTTTATCATTCACGATCGGATAATTTGACAGGGTAAAGACAGGTTGGAAAGAAAATGTAGACTACTCCGAGTGGGTAGGAACAAGCCACGAGTGGCATTATTTTCTGCAAGATCCAGATAGGCAGAAACAATACGATTCAGTTCTTTTATATGTGCTTCGCTCAAATAGTTTTTTGCTGTAGTAACATCACTTTTCAATATTTTCCCATCCGGTGCAGCCTTCCAAGTTTGCAAACCCATAAACAATTTAGTGGCATCGGCTTGGGTATAAATTATTTCGGCGGCTGTTTTGCCAGTAATCGCCCAATGCAATTTGTTTTGGACTGAAGCAAAAAAGTCTTTGGTAGTTGGTGCATTCTTGTCATAGTCAACCGCCAACGCATATATGTCGGTTATCTTTAAATAGAATCTACGTTCGCTAGCCCGTATCTCCCTGATGCGTTCTAGTAGTTCATCAAAATAATCCTTACCAAACTTCTTCCCTTGTTTCAATCTATCATCATCCAGCACAAAGCCTTTTATGATAAACTCCCTCAAGGTCTTTGTAGCCCAAATACGAAACTGCGTAGCTTGATAGCTATTTACCCGATAACCAACAGCTATAATGGCATCAAGATTGTAAAAATCCAACTCCCTACTTACATTACGGCTACCCTCTTTTTGAACTATCCGGATTTTCCGGATAGTTGCTTCTTTGGCGAGTTCCTCGGTATTATATATGTTTTGCAAATGCTCGTTTACAGTCCGTACATCCACATCAAACAACTCGCTCATCCTTTTTTGGGTAAGCCAAAACGTTTCGTCATTAAAAATTACCTCAACCTTTACAGCACCTTGTGGACTGGTGTAAAAAATGATGTCTGATGTATGTGCTGTATTGTCTTCCATTTGATTACTCATACAAGGATGTTTTATTTTTTGGAAAAAGCAAACCATGTAGGTCAATTTTATATATGCCTTATGAGTGTTCCATTTTCTTGGCGGAGTTCATTTTTCCCTTTGTTGGTTTTAACAATAATATCCTTACCACTAAACTTTGCACTTACAGCATCTCCATTACCGATATGCCTGACAAGTGTTCCATTTATTTGTCGAAGTTCTACTTTTCCCTTAATTGTAGTAATCAAAACTAGAGTATCGGTACTATTCAAATTTGCTTCTAGGGCATCCCCATTACCAATATGCCTAATTAATGTTCCATTAGTTTGACGTAATTCTACTTTTCCTTTGTTAACAATTATGACGCTCATTTTGTATCTATTTTAAAATTGTTTTAATAATTTTTAAGTTTAATGATGTTCATTTTGATATTTTTTTGGCAATGATTATACTTAAAATATCATAACACTCTTTTAATTTTGATATTATCCCCTTTTCATCATTACTATCGAACGAACCAATATGCAAATAGCCTCTACCTTCTACTTCGATTATGGAATTATCAGGAAAATATTTTTTTAAATCTTCTTTGTAAAATTTTAATGCCTCAACATCCCATGTAGTGATTTTTATTTCAAACGATGAAAAAGTGTTATCAACTTCCGTGAATTTTGATTCGATACCAATTTTCTTTGAATCATAGATAAAATCCCAAAACACTAAAATTTCACCTCGCCAATTCCACCATTTTTGATTTCCTGTTGCATGTGCTACTTTATTTCTAAGATCCAAAATTTTATCAATTACTTCTAACTTGGTACCATATAATAGATGTATGTTATCTCTATTATTTATAAAAGCTGAAATCTCATTGGTAATTTCTTCAACTACTTCTTTTCTTGTAGTTGTCCCTGGTAATATTTTTTGCAAAGTAGAATAATCATCAAAATCATACTCTAGTTTTTTGGTACTTTTAAATTTATTATTTGGCCCATAATTATCTAATTGCTTATCAATATGGTCACTATAAATACTTATAAAA
>CAISCV010000012.1 GCA_903883945.1 uncultured Chitinophagaceae bacterium
AACACAAGATACAAAAATAGCACCCAGCCCCACTAATCAGTACGTAATAGCTATAAAAGGATTATGGAAATCTTTTGGTAAAGACAATGATGTTTTAAAAGGGGTGAACCTGCAGGTTATAAGAGGAGAAAACTTGGTAATGCTTGGCAGGTCGGGCTCGGGAAAATCCATCACTATCAAATGTTTGGTTGGATTGCTACCCGCAGATAGGGGTTCTCTGAAAGTATTTGATACCAATATTACCCAATTAGAAGAAGCCCAATTAAATAAATTACGATTGCGTATTGGCTTTCTATTTCAAAACTCGGCCTTGTACGATTCGATGTCGGTAAGGCAAAATCTGGAGTTTCCCTTAAGAAGGCATTCGAAGGAACTCACCGATAGAGAAGTAGATAAAGAAGTGTCGGAAGCGTTAGAAAGTGTTGGGTTACTCGAAGCAATTGATAAAATGCCCTCCGAGTTGTCTGGTGGAATGCGAAAAAGAGTGGGCTTGGCAAGAACCCTTATCCTAAAGCCAGAAATTATTTTATACGACGAACCTACTACAGGCTTGGACCCCATTACATCTAGAGAAATTAGTGAATTGATATTGTCTATTCAACAAAAATATAAAACCACATCCCTCATCATTACCCACGATATAGCTTGTGCAAAAAGTACAAGCGACAGGATTGTAATGCTAAGAGACGGCGTAATTTATTTGGAAGGTACCTATGCTACGCTAATGCAAAGCAAAGACGAATGGGTGAATTTCTTTTTAGAATAGACTACTCAAGAAATTAATAAAGCGAATCATTTAAAAATAAAGAAAATGAAAATAGAATTTGGGTTTGTTTGGAAGCTAGGCATGTTTGTACTACTTGGTGTTTTGCTATTTGTATTTACCATCTATTTTGTTGGAAAACAAAAGAATTTGTTTGGGGGAACATTTGCATTGCATGCGCAGTTTAAAAATGTGAGCGGTCTAAAAGTGGGTAACAATGTACGTTTTGCGGGTATAAATGTTGGAACGGTAGATAATATTGAGTTGATAAACGATACGTGTGTGTTGGTAGATTTGATTGTAAAAGACGAGATACACTCATTTATTAAAACGGATGCCAATGCCTCTATTGGATCGGATGGTTTGATGGGCGACAAGGTACTAACCATATATCCAGGCAATAATTCTAGCCGTCCCATTAACGACAATGGAATGATTGCTTCACGAAATGCACTTGAAATAGAGGATCTGATGAGAAGCATAAAAATAAGTGTAGATAATGCACAGGTTATAACAGGACAACTCGCCGAGTTTACCTATAAAATGAATAACGGCAAGGGTGCATTATCGAAATTAATTACCGATGAAGACTTTTCTAATAGCCTCAAGGGTACATTAACCAATCTTGAAATAAGTTCTAATGAATTTGCGAAGTTCACCATAAAGATGAATAATGGAAAGAGTGCCTTGTCCAAATTGGTAAGTGATGAAAGGATGGGAAATAAAATAGATTCTACTATCTCCAATCTTCAAACCGGCACAAAGGGATTGAGTGAGAATATGGAAGCAGCAAAGCGTAATATTTTCTTGCGAGGCTTCTTCAACAACAAAAAAAAGGTAGAAGTAAAACGTTTGGCTGATTTGAAAAAGAAAGAAGAACTGAAAAAGAAAAACAGCTTGCAGAACGCAGAGGATAGTACAAAAAAGTAATAATTGGGTAGTGTAGTGTTACGTCTTTTACAACGAGTATTTAGAATTGAAAAAGTGGCAGCAGCTCAGTAATTATGGGCAGCAACAAAGCGATATACCAGTTAAAAACTGGTTTGATTAATACAGATAAGTGATGCTAACTAAACACTTGCGCGAGTGGAGGTACCTATTTCATTTTTAATACAGCCATATCAGGATGTTCGGGGTTTACAATTAGCTCCTGACGTAATGGATGAATCAGAACATCCATTTCTTCCAAAGGTATTGCACCAAGTAATGGTTCAGAATCGCCGGGTAAAACCATCGCACTACAATAACTTCGTCTGTTTTTGAATCTAAGTTCTACCCCAGAAACTACATCGCAAAGGATAACTTGTCCATTAGCTAATTGTGCTCTTTTACTTTCCACAACAGGAAACTGCATTATTTCTTGTATGTTTTCATTAATTGCCAACATATAGCTACCCGTATCCACCAACAAGTTGAGGTGCATTCTTTTTACTTCGTCCTTATCAATAAACCCACGACGAGCCATTTCTAGTTCCATTCCGTTTATTAGTTCGATATCTGCGTAGACTAATCCCAAAGAAAAAGTTTGTTCAAATATACCTTTTATTTGAGAGGGAGGAGGATATTTGCTATCAACCGACCTCGGATTGCTATCAACCGACCTCGGATTGTCATCGACCGACCTCGGAATGGCATCGACCGACCTCGGAACGGCATCAACTGACCTCGGAATGGCATCGACTGACCTCGGAATGGCATCAGCCGACCTCGGAATGGCATCGGCTGACCTCGGATTGGCATCGACCGACCTCTGAATGGCATCGGCTGACCTCGGAATGGCATCGACTGAGCGATATTCCAGTTAGGAACAGGTTTTACTAATACACACGAGTGATACTATCGCAACACTTACGCAAGGGGTTTGAAAAACCTAACGTAAAATAAAGTTACTACATTTCATATCCCCACTATCAAAAAATCGTAAAGGTCTATTAGTACTAGGGGAAGACTTTAAATAAACAATGCAGATGCTATCTCCAACTTTTAAAATATCATCCTCCGCTACAATACCATTATAAATACCTCCCTTATAATTAAATCTATATATTAAACCTGGTTTAGATTTTCCTCCTGGAGATTCCCTGTCAAAGATTTCCCCCATTGTACACACACCACTTTGCTTTAATCTAAATTTTACTATAATTGAATTTGATATAGCATAAAAAATTATAACAATACCTATAATAAATATAAACTTACCCAAGATATAGGAGTTGTTTTTTATATTATCCTGAGATGGATTCTTGTTCTTTTTACTATTCATTAGAGAAAATTATCGGTAAAAGTATATCAGATCACTCTCATTTCATCTTTCCTTCCACACGTTTCCCACCAGTTCTCCACACAAAACTGTGGTGTATTGTCAATATCTATTTATGGGTATGTTTACAGACTAGATTATTTTTGGCTCAACTGAAAGATTATGCGGTTAAAAAGTTTAGAAATAAAAGGATTCAAGAGCTTTGCTGACAAAACAGTATTGAGTTTTGATGAGGGCATTACAGGTATCATCGGGCCAAATGGCTGTGGTAAAAGCAATATTATCGACAGTATCCGTTGGGTAATTGGCGAACAGAAAATAAGTGCCTTGCGTAGCGAAAACCAAAGTGCACTCGTGTTCAATGGTTCAAAAAGCCGCAGTGCTAGTGGTCTTGCTGAAGTGAGCCTTACTTTCGAAAACACACGCAACCTGCTTCCCACCGAATTCAGTACGATTACTGTTACCCGTCGTTTCTTTAAAAATGGGGAGAGCGAATACAAACTGAACGATGTTACCTGCCGTTTGAAAGATATTCACAACCTGTTTTTGGATACAGGCATCAGTACCGACAGCTATGCCATTATTGAGTTGGGGATGGTGGATGACATTATCCGGGACAAAGAAAATAGCCGTCGCCGGATGTTGGAACAAGCGGCTGGCATTACCATTTATAAAACAAGAAAGAAAGAAGCGAAGAACAAACTAGATGCTACCGAACTTGACCTGGCGCGAATTGAAGATTTGTTGTTTGAGATCAGCAACCAATTGAAACTATTGGAGGGTCAGGCGAAGAAAGCGGAGAAATATATTGAGGTTAAAAAAGAATATAAGTCTATTGCTGTAGAACTTGCCAAGGCTGCGTTAGAAGGATTCAATATTACTTACAAAGAATTAAACGAGCAGCAAGAGTCGGAAATGGATAAAAAGTCACGCTTAGATGCCGAGATTGCAACAGAAGAAGCGGCTTTGGAACAAGAGAAGGTGGGGTTGATTGAGAAAGAAAAAGAACTGCATAATAAGCAAGTGGCTTTTAATAATTTTCAACAGACGTTGAAGTCGAAAGAGAATGAAAAGAACCTTGCTGTTCAGAAACTAAAATACCTGAAAGAAAAAGAAGGTGGGTTGAAAGACTTTTTGTCTAAAGCAGAAGGTCAGTTAAAGAATCTTGTAGACAGCATTCAATATACACAACGCCAAGTGGGTGAGCAAACAACTGAGTTGCAGAACTTGCAACTGGAAGTAGCGGCAGCCAAGCAATCTGTTGATGAGAAGCGAGAAATATTTGATGACAAAAGAACTGGATTGGATGCATTGCGTAGTCAATACCAAAGCATACAACGTAATCAGTTTGATGCAGAAAAGAAGGTAGCTATTGCAGATACTTCCATCAATAATATCCAACGTTCAACTACTCAGTTGCAAGATGAACAGCAAAACAGAAGTTATATCCTGAAGCAACTGGAAGCTGAATTGGTAGAAAAGGAAGAACTGTTGACGGAAAAGCGAAGTGAATTGGCTGATTTGCAAGAAGCACACGAATCGGCGAAGCAAAACATATTTAATTCTCAACAGGAACTAGAAGGGTTGCGTAGTAAACTAGCCGATGAAAACAGGAAATTAGATAGCAAACGCAATGAATATGCTTTGTTGAAAAGCCTGGTAGATTCTATGGAAGGTTATCCGGAAAGTATTAAGTTTTTGCATAAGAACCCCAACTGGAACAATGCAGCCCCTATCCTATCGGACATTATTTATGTAAACGAAAAGTACAGGGCAGCAGTTGAAAATGTGCTGGAGCCTTACCTGAATTATTATGTGGTAAATAACCTAGCAGAAGGAATGGAAGCCATTCGCTTGTTGGATAACAACAAGAAAGGAAAGGCTAATTTCTTTTTGTTGGATAAGATTGTTGCTACCAATACATCCATTAATCAGCCAACCAATTCGACCAAAGCATTAGACGTGATAGAGGTGGATGCGCAGTACAAAGAGCTTGCCGCATACCTGTTGGGTAATGTATTTATTGCAGAAGATGACGCTGCTTTTAAGAGTGCAACAGCAGATACTATTGTATTGGAAAAGAGTGGTAAATATGTGCAAGGTCAGTACACCCTAAAAGGTGGAAGCGTAGGTTTATTTGAAGGGAAAAAGATTGGTCGTGCGAAGAACTTAGAGAAACTAAATGAGGAAATTGCAAAACAAGATACAATCGTGCAATCACTGAAAGCAGCAATTAAAACTTTGTCTGATAAGGTATTGGTGTTTAACCAGCAATTGAAAGAAAATGCCATCAAGCAGACTGAGAATGAAATTAATCAGTTGACAAACCAAGTGTTTGCTGCTAAGAATAAAATAGAAAATACACAGGCGGCACAAGCAACTTCACAGCAACGAATGGAAGACTTGCAAGAGCGTTTGGAAGACGAGCAAGAATCGATAGCTGCCACAAGGGAAAGTTTGTTGACCTTGAACAAACAATTGCAACAAACGGCTGCTGACTTACAACTGGTAGAAGGAGATTATAAGCTGGCAGAAAGGGATTATCAGATAGCATCTGCACAATACAATGAAAGTAATTTGCAGTTGACAAGACAACAAAGTAAGCTGACAGCCTTACAACAAGAGATGACCTTCAAGCAGAAACAATTGAATGATTTGCATACACAGATTGAAGAGAACACGAAACAATTGGGTGATGCGGCTATTAATATATTGGAAGGAGAACAAGCATTGGCAACCTGCGAAACGGTGTTGCTGACTTTGTTGAGAACAAAAGAAGAAGAAGAGAAGAAGCTGAATGAAGCGGATCAGGCATTTTATGCTTTAAGGAATGAATTAAATGGGAAAGAAGCATCGTTAAAGCAAAAGGTAAAGAGTAAAGAGTTGCTTGACAACGCGCTGAACGAAGTAAAAGATAGACTGAATGAATTAAAACTTCAACTAGCAGGCATGAAAGAACGCTTGCAAGTAGAATTTAAGATTGATCTGGATACTATTTTGAAAGAAGCTCGTGAAACTGAAACGCCTTTGGCAGAATTACAAGCTACAAGCGATAGATTGCGCAAACGGATAGAGAATATGGGGGAAATAAACCCTACCGCTATTGAGGCTTTCACGGAGATGAAGAAAAGATATGACTTCATCCTAGAACAAAAGAATGACTTGGTGAGTGCGAAAGACAGCTTGTTGCAAACGATACAAGAAGTGGAATCTACCGCTAACCAGTTGTTCTTAGATACCTTTAATAAAGTGCGTGATAACTTCCAAAAAGTATTTAAGGCCTTGTTTACGGAAGAAGATACTGCAGATATGATATTGGTGAATCCTGAGAATCTGGCAGAGACTGGTATTGAGATTATCGCGAAGCCTAAGGGTAAGCGTCCATCCTCTATTACGCAGTTGAGTGGTGGAGAAAAGACCTTGACTGCCACAGCCTTGTTGTTTGCGATCTATCTTATTAAACCTGCACCCTTCTGTATTCTGGATGAGGTGGATGCACCGTTGGATGATGCGAATGTGGGCAAGTTCACACAAATGATTAAGAAGTTTAGTGACAACTCGCAGTTTATTATTGTTACCCACAACAAACAAACTATGGGTGCGGTAGATGTTATATACGGGGTGACTATGCAGGAACCAGGTGTGAGTAAGTTGGTGCCGGTGGATTTCAGGAGTTTGAATTAAGCCCTACCCCTAGGCCCCTAAAGGGGGATTAGGAGATAACCACAAAGTGCACAAAGGGATTTCGCAAAGAAGGCATGAAGTTTAACACAGAGGTTCACAGCGTTATTTACACAAAGGTTTTAGAGGCGTTTCTCTTTGAATTAACCACCCCGGCGTACCGCCACACCTGTAGAGAGGAATTGGGTCGATGACGATGACTATTTATTATCCTGTTTATAATGGGGAATTAGAAATAAAATATTTTATGTATAAAACCATCACGATCATATTTCTAGTGCTTTATGGTTGCTTTGTGGTTTTTGCAAGGCAGCCGGATTATTTTGATGGTGAGGTTACGACTGCATCTATTCATTATGAGAAAGACTCTGCGACACAGGTGCGTATTCCTTTTGCAAATTTTTCTATTGGCTCTGCTAAATATTCGGTGAAGGCAGCTTATCCATTACGCACCTTAGCAGAAGGGGATAAATTGGAGATTATATATGAAGCTGCTAGTCCTAAACATGCAGTTGTTTATAGCATCTGGGGGTATTGGATATTGTGGGACGAACTATTGGTTTCCCTTGGCATTTATTTGGTATTGTTTTATGCAGCTGTGAGTATTACTGATAATCCTACGCCTGAATCTTTGATAGAACAACTGGAATTTAAGGAGGAAAAGAAAAGTAAGTATAAAAGTGATTAGTGGTTAGTTTTAGTTTTAGTTGTGCCAAAAGCGTGCGTATTTCAGGGGAGCTTTAAAAAAATGAGGTCTTCTTTTTAATTTACCACGACATTCTCTTTTTTCCTTTTTGAAATAACTAAACAAAAGCAGTAATGAAGGATGTTCTTTTTCATTTCGAAGAATATCGTTACTGAATAGCTTATTTTCCATATAAATTTCTAACTTAATAGCCGCTTCTTTTTTTTAGGAATAATATTTTCAATTCTCCCTAACTTTATATTCTCAACTATATACTAGTGCGAAAATCTACTTGCTTTTTAATGTTTGTTTTACTCCTTAATAATGCCTGCAAAAAGAATAGCTCTTCCACTGCTTTTCCTCCCCTTCCTGATTCGAGTTTTACCACCTATACCATTTTAGAAGGGGAACACTATCCCATAGGTTTTGATTCCACACACTTCGAATTGTTTATAAATAAACACCAACATTTTAGAGCAATCTTTGATAGTACTGCCATTTATAAGACAGTAATTTCCAACAATCAATTCGATGTAAATAAACTTTTTGGATTCTCCGACAATGCGGCATCTCATCATGCCTATAGTGCACGAGTAGGATGGTCTTGGAATGACAATGCGCTAAGGTTATACGGTTACACCTACAATGATAGTATCAGAACTATAAAACAACTTGCTATTGTCCCGATAGGAAAACAAATAGACTGTGACATTGCTGTTGACACTGCACACAAACAGTACTTATTTACCATAAATGGTCAAACTACTCCTATGCCGAGATTGGCAAGGACATCTAAGATATTTGGATATAAACTATATCCTTTTTTTGGTGGAGATGAGGTTGCCCCACATATTATATCTATTAAGGTAGCAGAAATACCATAGTACCACTTTTTTAAAGCCCTATAAACATACCTTTAAAATATGCTGAAAAGCCATAAAACAGCTTTGGTTCAGTATGAAAGACTTCTTTAAAGTAATCATTTTACATATCACAAAAAGATAAAAAAATCCCCAAGAATCAGACTTTCTATTGTCATCTCTTGGGGATTGTTATTTGAGAGAGAGAGGAACTAACTCCTGAATTTCTTGAAGATATTAATCAATCCATTGGTAGATACATCATGGCTTGTTACTGGCTCTGGTTTCTCCAACTCTGGTAAAATCTTATTGGCTAATTGCTTACCCAACTCAACACCCCACTGGTCGAA
Organism: uncultured Chitinophagaceae bacterium; assembly: GCA_903883945.1. Taxonomy (GTDB): domain Bacteria; phylum Bacteroidota; class Bacteroidia; order Chitinophagales; family Chitinophagaceae; genus Parasediminibacterium. The sequence continues at coordinate 8,600 of CAISCV010000012.1, forward strand.
ACTAAAGATATTCCAGATTACACCTTGAACAAATATCTTGTGTTCGTATAAAGCAATCAAACTACCTAAGGTATAAGGCGTAATTTCCTTCACTAAAATAGAGTTGGTTGGCTTGTTGCCATCAAATACCTTGAAAGGAACAAGCTTCTTGTTTTCTTCTTCTGATTTACCTGCTTTCATCAACTCAATCTTTACTTCATTTTCACTTTTGCCATTCATCAATGCTTCTGTTTGGGCAAAGAAGTTAGACATCAGCTTCAAGTGATGGTCGCCAATAGGGTTGTGACTGATGGCAGGGGCAATAAAGTCGCAAGGAATTACCAAGGTTCCCTGATGAATCAGTTGATAAAAGGCGTGCTGGCCATTTGTGCCGGGTTCACCCCAAATAACAGGACCTGTAGCATAGTCAATGCTGTTGCCATTTCTATCGGTACTCTTACCATTGCTTTCCATATTACCTTGTTGGAAATAGGCAGCAAAACGATGCATATATTGATCGTAAGGTAAGATTGCTTCGCTCTGTGCACCGAAGAAATTGGTATACCAGATTCCTAGTAGCGCCATCAATACAGGGATATTCTTATCAAACTTTTCTTTTTGCACGTGTTCATCTACTGCATAAGCCCCTTTTAGTAACTGCTCGAAGTTGTCGTACCCTATTGTTAAAGCAATAGACAATCCAATGGCACTCCAAAGACTGTAGCGACCACCTACCCAATCCCAGAACTCAAACATATTGGCTTTGTCGATACCAAATTTAGTAACGGATTCTTCATTGGTACTCAAGGCTGCAAAATGCTTGGCAACATGAGCCTCATCCTTTGCGGATTCCAAAAACCAAGCCCTAGCAGTCAGTGCATTGGTCATGGTTTCTTGTGTAGTAAATGTTTTTGAAGCAATCAAAAACAAGGTTTCTTCTGGATTAACCAGCTTTAATGTTTCTGCAATATGCGTTCCATCCACATTACTTACAAAATAGGGCTGAATGCCAGGCTGCCAATAAGGTTTTAGCGCTTCTGTAACCATGACGGGACCCAAATCGCTACCGCCAATTCCTATATTTACAATGTACTTAATGGGTTTGCCTGTATAACCTTTCCAATCTCCACTGTGAATCTTTTTGCAGAAAGCGTGCATCTGATCCTTTACCTTCTGAATTTGTGGCATTATGTCTTTGCCATCAACGAGAATTGGCGTATCTGAGAAACTTCTCAAAGCCGTATGTAAAACACTTCTTTGTTCCGTCTCATTAATCTTAATCCCTACAAACATCTCATGAATAGCCTCTTTTACTTTGCTCTCTTCTGCTAGCTGTAGCAGGAGTTGCATGGTTTTTTGATTGATGATATTCTTGGAATAATCAAAAACGATATCTCCTAGACAAAGAGAGAATTTCTTGAAACGATCTGGTTCCAGCGCAAACAAATCACGCATGTGTTTGCGGCTCATTTCATCTTGATAATGTCTTCTTAGCAGCATCCATGCCTGCGTATTGGTAGGATTAATTCTTGGTAACATAATGTGTGTTTTCTTTAAATACTTGTTCTTTCAATTTGTAACCCAATATTATAAACTCCTTATAACAGCTACTATCTTGTTTACCATTTCCTTCGAAACGTCCAAATGTACTACCATTCTTATTTGGTGCGCAGAAATATTCATCACAAGAATGTCATTTGTTTGCATTTCTGCTACAAATGAAGTGGGATTTAACCTTCCTTTTAGTTCCGCAATTACAATATTAGTCTCCACAGGAAGTACGTCCACCACAAAGTCCTTCTCAGACAAAGCTGCTGCTATCTGTCTTGCATGCAGATGGTCTTCCTTCAATCTGTCAATATTGTTTTCGAGGGCATAAATGCCTGCTGCTGCGAGAAACCCTGCCTGTCGCATACCACCACCAAATGCTTTTCTGACACGTCTTGCTCTTTTAATGAACCTATCCGTTCCCAACAGAATACTACCCACAGGGGTTCCTAACCCTTTACTTAGACAAATAGAGATGCTGTCAAATATTTCCCCGTACTGTTTTGGGGTCTCCTTCTTTTCTACCAAGGCATTAAATAACCTTGCGCCATCGAGATGTAGACCTAAGTTGTTTGCAGCGCAAACTTCCCTAATTGCGATGATTTCCTTGAAGTCATAGCAACTTCCACCGCCACGGTTCGTTGTATTTTCTAGTGCAACTAAACTTGTGGCGGCTTTATAGTCCTGGTTTGCATTTATTCCTTCAATAACTTGGTCGGCATAAATTCTTCCTTTGTCGCCATCCAATAATTTAACGGAACATCCACTATTAAACGCAATGCCGCCACCTTCATACTGATAAATGTGGGCCAGTTTATCGCAAATAACTTCATCGCCAGGTTGCGTATGCACTTTTATGGCAATCTGGTTGGTCATGGTGCCACTGGGGCAAAAAATACCCGCTTCCATCCCAAACATAGTTGCAGCCATTGCTTCCAACTCATTCACGGTGGGATCTTCTCCAAAAACATCATCCCCCACTTTTGCGTTCATCATTGCTGTCAGCATTCCGGCACAGGGTTTGGTAACAGTATCTGATCTTAAATCTATCATTAATGTACTTTTAATTGTTGTTGAATTATATTATTTTATATTATCAAGCAGTTTGTGACCATCTTTTAATACAAATATTACACAAATAGGTTAAAATATATACTAACAGGAAATATTTTCTAATAAAAAATAGGCTATTCCACTTCTCAGTTGTATTTTCGCCGACTTTTAAAATTTACGTTGTTGGATAATTCTTATATTTCAGTCAACATACACGCTTAAATAACGTTCAACACCTAATACACAAGCATAAACACCACATATGAGGCAGCTCAAAATTGCAACACAGATTACCAACAGAGATTCACAGGCAGTAGAAAAGTATCTACAGGAAATTTCTAAAATTCCTATGATCACTCCCGAAGAGGAAACAACACTTGCACAGAAAATCAAAATGGGTAATCAAAGAGCTCTTGACAAATTGGTTCAAGCGAATCTAAGATTTGTGGTATCTGTTGCTAAGCAGTACCAACATCAAGGGCTATCTCTTAGTGATTTAATTAACGAGGGTAACCTCGGATTGATTAAAGCGGCACAACGCTTTGACGAAACAAAAGGTTTCAAATTTATTTCTTACGCAGTGTGGTGGATTCGCCAATCTATACTACAAGCGTTGGCAGAGCAGGGCAGATTGGTCCGCTTGCCTCAAAACAAAATTGGCACGTACAACAAAGCCAACAAGGCTTATATGGCTTTCGAACAAGAACACGAACGTGAGCCATCAACTGAAGAGTTGAGCGATATCCTAGAGATGAGCGAAACTGAAATCAACAACATCTTCCAAAGCAACACCCGTCACACTTCTTTAGATGCACCGGTGCATGAAGCAGAGGACGTAGCAATGGGCGATTTGTTGGAGGGTAGCGATGATACAGATGATGACGTAATGAAGGACTCTTTAAGAGAAGAAATTCGTCGTGTTTTGAAATCATTAAGCCCAAGAGAAGCAGAAATAGTAAATGCATACTTTGGCCTTGATGGGGAAAGTGGTGTTACTATTGAACAAATTGGCTCCAAATACGATCTTACCAAGGAGCGTATCCGTCAAATTAAAGAACGTGCCATCAAGCGTTTGCAAAAAGCACGTTACAGTAATGCATTAAAAGCCTATTTAGGGTAAACAAAACATTGCCTCAAACTTAAAGGAGATCTCTAAACAAGGGATCTCCTTTTTTTGTGCCCAATTTGATGGGATAAGTGAGCAAAGGGTTGAACTTCTTTTTATTCGAAAATAAAACTATTCGATTTTCGCTTATTTTCGCAAATATTCTAACGATTATCTAAATAAGAAACTATGTCTAAGGTTGATTTAAAAATGCTTGCCACACAATTAAATGTTTCAGTCTCTACCGTCTCTAAGGCTCTCAGAGACAGTCATGAAATAGGTGAGGCTACAAAAAAAAGAATATTAGAGAAAGCAAAGGAATTAGGTTACAGACCAAATCCTTATGCAAGTTATATGCGTCAGCAAAAAAGCAAAACCATTGCATTGATTATTCCTGAACTAAATAATAGTTTTTTTCTGCAGGTTATTAACGGCGCTGAATCTATAGCTGGCGAAAAAGATTACCACTTACTCATCTATATTACACACGAAGAGGTAGAAAAAGAGATGAGTATAATTAAACACTTACAAAACGGCAGGGTTGATGGGATTTTAATGGCAGTTGCCCTTACAACAAAAGACTACACGCACTTAGAAGAATGTATTGAAAATGAGTTACCCATTGTTTTCTTCGACAGGGTGTGTCATGAAATAGAAACAACCAAAATTGTTACCGATGACTTTGCCAGTGCCTTTACTGCTACCGAACACCTGATAAAAAATGGTTGCCGAAATATTGCCTATTTATCAATATCGGATCACCTTTCCATTGGCATAAAAAGATTTAATGGATACCTAGAGGCCTTGAATAAATATGACATCGTTTTTAAGGAGGAAAATGTGTTGAAGGGTAGTAATAGTGAAACAGAAAACTACAGCAGCATCAAAACTTTGTTAAGCAGAGGGGATAAGATAGATGGCATTTTTGCTTCGGTTGAAAGATTTGCACTCTCCACCTATAGTGTTTGCAAAGAATTAAACCTTACAATACCTGACGATATAAAAGTTATCTGCTTTTCTAATTTATACACAGCAGACTTCTTAAGCCCTTCTCTTAGTACGGTCAATCAGCCTGCATTCGAGATGGGGGCTACCGCTGCTGAAACACTTTTCAAACATTTAGACAAGAAGAAAATTCAATTGGCAAATGAGAACATTGTTATCAAATCTACGCTGATGGCTAGAGAATCGTCAATTAGAAATTAGATTTACGAGCATTTTGTGATTCATCATCCGTTAAAAGGCGAAGCAATTTTGTTGTTCAAACTGTGTTGGCAACTGAAATCTTTCACCTCTTTTTAATATTTACTTCACTCCCCTTACTCCCTGGTTATGCCGCTCCTTTCAAGCAACTTACTCTCCTAAAAGGCAGCCACATTATGTCTTTTAAATAAAAAAGCAAGCCCTTTATCATTACAATTCTTTGAATTAAGCACTATGATTAGAAACACCATTTTTCTTAAAATAAAATATTGATTACGGATGCTTCAGAACAGATTATTTGCGTTACTGTTTATTGGATGTGCCTTAGCAAGCACTATTTCTTACGGACAAACAATACCTACACCCAAAGAACATTTTGGTTTTAACATTGGCGACGATTACCATTTGGCTACATATACCCAAACAGAGGCTTACTTTAAAAGCATTGCCTCCACGTCCAAAAGAGTGAAACTGGTAGAAATTGGCAAAACCGAGGAAGGTCGGAGTCAATATATGCTCATCGTTTCTTCCCCAAAGAATCTAGAGAACCTAGAACATTACAGAGCTATTTCTACCAAGTTGGCTCATGCCGAAAACCTTACTGATAACGAGGCTCACGCTCTTGCAGCAGAGGGAAAGGCAATCGTATGGATTGATGGTGGCTTGCATGCCAATGAAACTGTTGGGGCGCATCAGTTAATACAAACCGCCTATGAACTAGTTAGCCGTACCGATGATGAAACCAATAATATACTAGACAATGTGATCATACTTATGGTTCATGCCAATCCTGATGGACAAGAACTGATGAGCAACTGGTATATGCGGAATGATGTGCCCGAAAAAAGATCATTATCAAATTTACCTCGCCTATTCGAGAAGTATGCAGGGCACGACAATAACCGCGACTTCTATATGCTCAACTTAAAGGAATCACAGAATATTGCTTATCAATTATTCATCAACTGGGTGCCTCAAATAATGTACAATCACCACCAGCCTACTGGCAGTTCAAATGGATCTGTAGTGGCTGGACCACCCTACCGTGACCCTTTCAATTATGTTTACGACCCCTTGGTAATAACCGGGCTCGATGCAATGGGGGCTGCAATGAGTACTCGCCTGGATGCAGAAGGTAAACCTGGTTATACCGAGCGTGCGGGCTCTGTTTATTCCACTTGGTTTAATGGAGGGCTGCGTACAACCACTTATTTTCATAATATGATTGGTTTGTTAACAGAGATAACGGGTAGCCCAACACCAGAGAACATACCCCTGGCACCTAGTCGTTTAATACCCAATAGTGCCACCATTTTTCCTGTTACCCCACGCCCCTGGCATTTTAAACAATCTATAGATTATTCCATCTCGCTCAATTATGCCGTTTTAGATTATGCTACACGTCATAGAGATCAATTGTTATATAATATCTATCGGATGGGTAAGAACTCCATAGAGAAAGGCGAGAAAGATTATTGGTCTTTAACCCCTAGCAAGATTGCGGCCATTACGAAGCTTGCCGAAAGTGATTCAAAGGCAACAAAGAAGGATGCGTTGGTGACCGATTCGGCCGATGCAGAGGAAACGCCTACTTATCTGGCTGCAAGATACTTCGATTCTGTTATGAAGAATCCTGCCTTGCGCGACCCTAGGGGGTATATCATTCCGGTCACCCAGACCGATTATACCACTACCATCCGTTTTTTAAATAGCTTAATTAGAAATGGGATTGTCATTACAAAAGCAACTACTTCTTTTACCGTAGAGGGTAAGACTTATCCCGCCGGTTCATATATCATCAAAACAAATCAGGCTTTCAGACCACATATACTTGATATGTTTGAGCCACAGGATCATCCCAATGATTTTTTGTATCCCGGTGGCCCACCCATTAAACCGTATGATGCTGCCGGATGGACACTAGCTTATCAGATGGGGGTTCAGTTTGATCGTATCCTGAATGCCTTCGATGTGCCAGCAGAACGCTTGCCTTATGGTGAACTCATTATGCCTAAAGGCACCTATTTGGGTAAGGCAAAGAATGCAAAAGGCTATTTGCTGGATGATCGTGCCAACCATTCTTTTACAGCCGCTAATGACTTGCTAAAGGAAGGTGTGCCCGTTTTTAGAACCACTACCGCTATTGAGGGGGCTTCGCTCGGCTCATTCTTTATCCCTGCTTCTGCCAAGGCCAAAACCATCTTGGATAAAGAGGCAGATTCATCAGGCATTACAATTATTGCCTTAACAAAATACCCTGCCGGTATAACGAAACTACTACCTGCCCGTATTGCTTTGTGGGATATATATGGCGGCTCCATGCCCTCTGGCTGGATGCGGTACATGATGGAGCAATATCATTTTCGGTTTGATAGAATCTATGCAAAAGAGATTGACACGGCAGATTTACACAGTAAATATGATGTAATCGTTTTCCCGGGAGGTGCCATACCTGCCATCGGTTCAAAAAGAGGGAAGTTACAACCTAAGCCGGCTAGTATCCCCGAAGAATACAGGCACAGCTTGGGCAGGTTCAATGCCGAAAAAACAATACCCGCCCTCAAAAAGTTCTTAGAGGAGGGGGGGCATATTGTAACCATTGGCAGTAGCACCAATCTGGCGTATCATTTAGGATTGCCTGTAAAAGATGCCCTTACCGAGATAGTTGATGGTACAGAAAAGAAGCTGCCTGGAGAGAAATTCTACATACCCGGAACCATACTAAAAGCGAGTGTAGATTCTGCCGCTCCTGCCAATTGGGGCATGAATGCCACGGCAGATGTTATGTTTGACGAAAGCCCTGTTTTCAAGATTAATACAAGTGCGTATGCCAATGGATCTGTAAAACCATTGGTTTGGTTTACTGGAAAGCAAAGTCTGCGTAGCGGTTGGGCGTGGGGACAAGCGTATCTGCAAGATGGTGTTGCTGCTTTCGAATCTTCGGTAGGAAAAGGAAAGCTGTATGCTTTTGGTCCTGAAATTATTTACCGGGCTCAATCATACAATACCTACAAACTATTGCTGAATCAGTTATATAAGTAGCCGTATTAGACGAATAAAACTAATACACAAATCTATCAGGAGGCGGCTCGTAACTATATACGGGTCCCCTGATATACTGCCTATACGATTATTGATGATTGATAACGCTTCATTCGATGTGATGGGTGAGGTCTAGCTGCTATTAGGGCTACAAAATTTATAGGCGTTTGCGTTGGCATCCAAAGGCCAAACTGTCTTCACTTTTCTTACATTCGCTTCCTTTTCACTTATCACCTATCAGTTGTCAACTAAAAACACTTCTTTCATCAAACAAACGGCAAAGCAGCTGGGTTTCGACTATTGTGGCATCGCAAAAGCCGGATTGTTGGGTGATGATGCCAAGCGGTTGGAACAATGGTTGTCCAAAGGAATGAATGGCACTATGGGTTATATGGAAAATCATTTCGACCTGCGTATAGATCCTACAAAACTATTACCCGGTGCAAAGAGTGTGATTACCTTGTTGAAGAACTATTATCCATCTCTACAGCAAGATGAGTCTATTCCCAAAATATCCAAATATGCGTATGGAAAAGATTATCATGAAGTAATCAGAAAGCAACTAAAACAATTTCTACAACTGATAAACCAACAGATTGGCGCAGTAGAAGGACGTGGTTTTGTAGATTCCGCCCCTGTACTCGAAAGAAGCTGGGCTGTTAAGAGTGGATTGGGATGGGTGGGCAAAAATGGCAATCTGATTAATAAACAACAAGGCTCCTTCTTTTTTATTGCCACCCTGATCGTTGATATCCAGTTAGACTATGACGACAGTTTTGTAAGAGACTACTGCGGCACTTGTACCAGATGTATTGATGCCTGCCCTACCGAGGCTATCTTACCCAATAAGGTAGTAGATGGCAGCAAGTGTATCAGCTATTTTACGATAGAACTAAAAGAACAACTTATACCCGACCGCATGAAAGGCAAGTTCGACAACTGGATATTTGGTTGCGATACCTGCCAGGATGTGTGCCCTTGGAACAGATTCAGCTACCCAAATACAGAGGAAGCATTCACCCCAATCTATGAAATCCTCCACTATACTGCCTCTGATTGGGAAATGCTCACCGAAGAAAGTTTTAAAACTATTTTCTTACATTCGCCTATCAAACGCACAAAGTATTCAGGCGTGAAACGAAATCTGAAGTTTATACGATGAGGAATATTCGGGTAACTTGCAACTTTACTTATGCTTAAATTCACCGCTATATTAAAGAAATTCCGAGAGCAGGGCGAAAAGACCGGGTGGACTTATCTTGAAGTTTCTCAGGAACTTGCCCAACAACTAAAACCCAACAATAAAAGGAGTTTCAGGGTAAAAATCACTTTGGATACTGTTCCTTTCGAAGGGGTAGCCATGATACCAATGGGTGCAGGCAATTTTATTATGGCTATTAATGGTGATATGCGCAAAGCTATCGGAAAAATGAAAGGAGATTCTGTGGAGGTAGGCATTGCCATTGACGAAAAAGGCTATCAGCTGAATAAAGACTTTCTTGCCTGTCTCGAAGATGAACCCGAAGCACTCGCTTTCTTTAATACTTTAACCAATGGGCACCAGGTTTACTACAGCAAATGGATAGAATCTGCTAAAACCATCGAAACAAAAGCCAAAAGAATAGCCAATAGTATCAGGTATTTATCTAAGGAATTAGGTTATGGAGAAATGATCAGGGGACTAAAAGCAGAGAAGTAAATACGGTCTCAGACATATTTACTTTTTACAAATTTTATGTCTTTATTGATATACTGCAAAATAATTGGTTCAGTATACTTACCAACCAAACATTGCATGGAATC
>CAISCV010000013.1 GCA_903883945.1 uncultured Chitinophagaceae bacterium
GCTACTTTAGTATTGACTGTTAAGTCTACAAGTACTTCTACAACTAAAGCAAGCATTTGTAGTGGTGGTTCTTACACTTTCAACGGGACAGTCTATACGTCTGCCGGAACTTATGTTTCTCATCTTACCAATAGTGTAGGTTGTGATAGTGCGGCTTCCTTGATATTGACAGTAAAATCATTAACTACTTCGACTACTAACGTTAGCATTTGTACAGGTGGTTCTTACACATTCAACGGTACAGTATATACTTCTGCTGGAACATATGTTTCACACCTTACAAATAGTGTAGGTTGTGATAGTGCTGCTACATTAAAATTAACGGTTAAGGCAACAAGTACGTCGACTACACCGGCAAGTATTTGTGCAGGTACTAGTTATACTTTTAATGGAAGTGCCTACACTACCGCTGGAATCTATGTTTCACACCTTACTAATAGTGTTGGATGTGATAGTGCTGCGACATTAGTATTGACGGTTAAGGCTACAAGTACCTCCACCACTACGGCAAGTATTTGTGCAGGAGCAACTTATACATTCAATGGTGTTGGATATACAAAGTCTGGTACTTATGTATCACACCTTACTAATAGTGTTGGATGTGATAGTGCTGCTACATTGGTATTGACGGTTAAAGCTACAAGTACCTCTACAATAAAAGCAAGTATTTGTACAGGAGGAAGCTACAGCTTCAACGGTACAACTTACACAACCTCTGGTACCTATGTTTCTCATCTTACCAATAGTGTAGGTTGTGATAGTGCAGCTTCGTTGATACTCGTAGTGAATACTCCTTCAGTTTCTACTACAAATACAAGTATCTGTGCTGGTACTAGTTATACATTTAATGGTACTGTATATACAACTGCCGGAACTTATGTTGCACACCTTACCAATAGTGTAGGTTGTGATAGTGCAGCTACTTTAGTTTTGACTGTTAAGTCTACAAGTACTTCTATAACGAAAGCAAGTATATGTAGTGGAAGTTCTTATACTTTTAACGGAACTGCCTATACATCGGCAGGAACCTATGTTTCACATCTTACAAATAGTGTAGGTTGTGATAGTGCGGCTACATTAATATTAACAGTTAAGCCTACAAGTACGTCTACTACTACACAAAGCATCTGTGCTGGAACAAGTTATACATTTAATGGAACGACCTATACTTCAGCTGGTACTTATGTTTCCCACCTCACTAATAGTGTAGGTTGTGACAGTGCTGCTACTTTGGTTTTAAGTATTAAGGCTACAAGTGCCTCAATAACAAAAGCCAGTATCTGTGCTGGAACAAGTTATACATTTAATGGAACGACCTATACTTCAGCTGGTACTTATGTATCACACCTTACAAATAGTTTAGGTTGTGATAGTGCTGCAACATTGGTGCTTACAGTTAAGGCTATTAGTAGTTCAATTACAAAAGCAAGTATTTGTACTGGTTCGAACTATTTGTTTAATGGCACTTCTTATACAGTTTCTGGTACTTACGTTTCACATCTTACAAATAGTGTAGGTTGCGATAGTACAGCAACCTTAGTTTTAACAGTCAATACCCCATCTGCTTCAACTACTACTGCAAGCATTTGCTCAGGAGGTTCTTATACCTTCAATGGTTTAACCTACACAACTGCAGGAAGTTATGTATCACATCTTACAAATAGTGTAGGTTGTGATAGTGTGGCTACTTTGGTTTTAACAGTTAAGGCAACAAGTACTTCTACAACCACCGCAAGCATCTGCGCTGGAACAAGTTATTTATTTAACGGAACAACCTATACAAGTGCAGGCAGTTATGTTTCCCACCTTACAAATAGTGTAGGTTGTGATAGTGCAGCAACATTGGTATTAAGCATTAAGGCAACAAGTACTTCTTCAACTACAGCAAGTATCTGTGCAGGTGCAACCTATACATTTAATGGCGTTGTCTACACCAAGTCAGGTAGTTATGTGTCCCATCTCACAAATAGTATGGGTTGTGATAGTGCGGCTACATTAATTCTTACTATAAATGCAACAAGTGGTTCTATCACTAAAGCAAGTATTTGTGCGGGCAATATTTATGCGTTTAATGGTAATACCTATGATAGTACAGGTTCTTATACGGTACATTTAACAAATAGTCTAGGTTGTGATAGTGCGGCTACATTAATTTTGACAGTAAAATATCCAACTACTTCAATTACAAAAGCAAGTATTTGTGCTGGTACAAATTATTCATTCAATGGTAATTCTTATGATAGCGCTGGGTCTTATCTATCACATCTAGTTAATGCTGTTGGATGTGATAGTACTGCAACATTGGTTCTTACAGTTAAGTATCCTAGTTCTTCATTAACTACTGCAAGAATTGATTCAGGAAGTACTTATTTATTTAATGGGGTTAATTATGCCAAGGCAGGTACCTATCTAGTACATCTTACAAATAGTGTAGGTTGTGATAGTGCGGCTACATTAGTTTTGTCAGTAATCAGTCCAACATCTTCAATTACATCTGTGTCAATATGTGCGGGTAGCAGCTATATTTTCGGAGGTAAATCTTACAATGTTGCGGGCACATATACAGATCATTATAAAAATGCTGGTGGAGCTGATAGTGCGGCGATATTAATATTAGTAGTCAAGCCTATAAGTACATCTACAACCAACTTAAGTATATGTCCAAGTGCATTACCATTTGTTTGGAATGGATTAACATTTAATAGTGCGGGTTCGCAAACAACACACCTTATTAATAGTGTTGGTTGTGATAGTGCAGCAACATTAATTCTTACTGTCAAGTCCACAAGCGTATCCACAACAAAAGCTAGTATTTGTGCTGGAGCTAATTATACATTTAATGGTATTACTTATGATAGTGCAGGTACTTATGTCTCTCATCTTACGAACAGCGTAGGGTGTGACAGTGCAGCCACTTTGGTCTTGTCTGTAAAATATCCAACGACCTCAACTACTACAATAAGTATTTGTGCAGGTACGTCTTATACATTTAATGGAACGACCTATACAACTGCGGGTACTTATGTATCACACCTTACTAATGCTGTTGGTTGTGATAGTGCAGCTAGTTTGATTTTAATTATCAAGGCTAATACCACTTCTATTACAACTGCAAGTATATGTGCTGGTGTTTCATATACGTTTAACGGCACAGCTTATACAAATGCAGGTACTTATGTATCACACCTTACAAATAGTGTAGGATGTGATAGTGCTGCAACATTAGTTCTTACAGTTAAGCCAACTAGTTCTTCAGGCACAACTGCAAGTATCTGTTTTGGCGGTTCTTATGTTTTCAATGGTGTAGTATATACATCTGCCGGATCATATACAGCACATCTAACAAATGCTGTGGGATGTGATAGTGCTGCTAACTTAATATTAATGGTGAAAGCAACAAGCACTTCTACCACCACAGCAAGTATTTGTGCTGGAACTTCATATACTTTCAATGGAACAGCCTACACTAAAGCGGGTAGTTATGTAGCACATCTCACAAATAGCGTAGGATGTGATAGCGCTGCGACTTTGGTATTAAATGTAAAAGCAATTAGTGCCTCAACTACATCTGCAAGTATTTGTGCTGGTACATCTTATGTTTTCAATGGTGTTTCTTATGACAGTGCAGGAACCTATATTGCTCATCTAACCAATGCTGTTGGTTGTGATAGTGCAGCATCTTTAGTATTATCAGTTAAATATCCTTCAACTTCAATAACAACAATAAGTGTTTGTCCAAGTAGTTTACCTTATTCTTGGAATGGAGTAACATTTACTAGTGCAGGCTCTCAAACGGTTCATTTAACAAATGCGGTTGGTTGCGATAGTGCAGCAACATTAGTATTGATTGTAAAAGCAATTAGTTCTTCTACAACCAATATTACCATTTGTTCTAGCGCATTACCTTACACGTGGAATGGATTGACATTTACTGGGGCAGGAACACTTACTGCACATCTTACAAATAGTGTTGGTTGTGATAGTGCGGCAACTTTAATACTTACTGTAAATCCTGTCACTACTTCAATCACTAGGATTAGTATTTGTCCAAGTGCATTGCCTTATTCATGGAATGGTCTGATATTTACTGTAGAAGGCACTCAAGTAGCACATTTAACTAATAGTGCAGGATGTGATAGTGCGGCTACTTTGGTATTATCTGTAAAATCAAATAGTACGTCTACCACTTCTGTAAATATTTGTGCAGGAACAACTTATACTTTCAATGGCAAAAGCTACGACAGCACAGGAACGTATGTGGCACATTTAATAAATGCAGCAGGTTGTGATAGTACTGCCACATTAATTTTGACAGTTAAGTATCCAACAACTTCATCAACTACTGCTACTATTTGTACTGGTAATGGGTATAATTTTAATGGAACTGTTTATAACACTCCTGGAACTTATGTGGCACATTTAATAAATGCGGTAGGTTGTGATAGTACTGCTACTTTAAAACTATCTGTAAATAGCCCAAGTAATTCAGTAACAATTGCTAGTGTCGACTCAGGGAATACTTATATTTTCAATGGAATTTCCTACACACAAGCAGGAACTTACATCGCGCATTTAACAAATAGTGTAGGATGTGATAGTACAGCTAAGTTGATATTAACGGTAATCAACCCAACTTCATCTACAACAAAAGCAACGATTTGTGCAGGAAGTAGTTATTTATATAATGGTAATTCTTATGACAGTGCTGGCGTATATGTAAACCACTTCAAGAATGCAGGTGGTGCAGATAGTACGGCAACTTTACTATTATCAGTAAATTACCCAACTTCATCAATAACTACAGCTAGTATTTGTGCTGGTGCCTCATTTACATTCAACGGAACGTTGTATGATAGCGCAGGAACATACAAATCTCATCTTACAAATAGCGTAGGATGTGATAGTATAGCTACACTGATTTTAAAGGTAAAATATCCATCTACATTTATTATTGCAACAAGTATTTGTGCAGGTAGCAGCTACAGTTTTAATGGAAGTTCTTATGACAGTGCCGGTACTTATTTGGCTCATTTCACTAATGCTGTTGGATGTGATAGTACCGTTAAATTAATTTTGACAGTACATTATTCTACTTTCTCAACAACTACTGCTAGTATTTGTGCTGGAGCTACATTTACTTTCAACGGTAAGACCTATGATAGTACTGGAACATATCTAGCGCATCTTGCCAATTCTAATGGTTGCGACAGTGTGGCAACATTAGTATTAACGGTTAAATACCCAACAAAATCTACAACTTCAGCTAGTATTTGTGCAGGTAGTTCCTATTTGTTCAATGGTAACGTCTATGATAGCACAGGGTCTTACACTGTACATTTAACTAACAGTGCAGGATGTGATAGTGCGGCTACTTTGATATTAACAGTAAAATATCCAACTATTTCTACAACAACAGCAAGTATTTGCGCTGGTACTATTTATAATTTTAATAATATTGGTTATGATAGTGCGGGTACTTATTCAAGTCATTATGTAAATTCGGTTGGATGTGATAGTACAGCTGTTTTAGTATTGTCTATTAAGTATCCTAGTACTTCAACTACCAAAGCAAGTATCTGTAGTGGTGGTTCATATACTTTTAATGGTACTACTTATAGTACCGCAGGTAGTTATGTGGCTCATTTGTCCAATGCAGTTGGTTGTGATAGTGCAGCAACTTTAATATTGTCTGTCAAAGCAACCTCAACTTCCATTACAACTGCAAGTATCTGTATTGGTGGTTCATATACTTTCAATGGCACTACTTATACTGCTGCGGGTAGTTATGTGGCTCATTTGACTAATGCAGTTGGTTGCGATAGTACCGCTACCTTGATACTCACTGTCAACGCTCCTTCAACTTCCATCACAACAGTAAGTATCTGTAATGGCGGTTCATATACTTTCAATGGTACTGCTTATGCTACTGCGGGTACTTATGTGTCTCATTTGACTAATGCAGTTGGTTGTGATAGTGCTGCTACTTTAGTACTTACTATCAAATCAACGTCAACATCAACTACGACAGCAAGCATCTGTAGTGGTGCTTCTTATACCTTCAATGGTACAGCGTATACAGTTGCCGGTACGTATGTGACTCATTTTACAAATGCTGTAGGTTGTGATAGTGCCGCTTCGTTGATATTAACTGTTCATACAGCAACAAGCTCAACAACGTATGATACCATAAATAAAGGTGGTTCTGTCACTTTCAATGGTACAGCATATACTGTTGCCGGTACTTATGTGGCTCATTTAACTAATGCAGGTGGTTGTGATAGTACTGCTACTTTAGTGTTAACAGTAAATGACATTGTTCCGGTTAGTCTCAAATTCTTCTCAGGTATTCATAAAAGTAATGGAACTAAACTTAGTTGGTCAACAGCAAATGAAATCAATGCTGCATACTTCATTATTCAACGTAGTGCTGATGGAAAGACGTTCACTTCACTTGATAATGTTGCAGCATCAGGTAATAAGTCTGGTTCTAACTATTTTTACTTGGATGCTTCTAGCGCCGTTGGCAAAGTATACTATCGTTTAAAGATTGTTGATAAACAAGGAAGCTTTGTTTACAGTAATGTAGTTGAAATTACGTTGAATAGTGGAATTACATTCTCCGTATATCCAAACCCGGTTAGAAGTATGATGTCTTTAAAGGTGATTAATGATAAAGTAGAAACTGTTTCCGTAAAAGTAATTGACTTACTTGGTAAAGTTTTAAACCAACAACAGGCTCAATTGATTGCAGGAGATAATAACCTAACAATCAATGTATCATCTTTAGCAAGTGGTAGTTATATTGTTGTAATAAAAGGACAAAGTGAAGAGTCAAGGCACTTCATTAAATATTAATTTAGTTTATCTCTACGTTTAAATGGGGGCTATCTACAAGTAGATAGCCCCTTTTTTATGGGTAATGGTATTACATTATCTGCTAACAAAGCACTTTGTTATTATTGTTTGTATATTATTGAAAAGCCCTAGTATTGTAGTAAAATTAACTTTGATGAAAAGACACCGTAGTACTCACTATTTATTGATTGTGATCGTATCAGTTTTGTTTAGTTACTCAAAATCGAATGCTCAGTTAACAATGTATTTGGATAGTGTTAAGAATGTATGTCTTTCCGATTCTTTTGTTCATGTGCCCTTAAGAACAAAGAAGTTTAAAAATATACTAGAAATACAAGGTGCCATTAAATGGAATCCTGCAATCCTTCAATTTACTTCGTTTAACTATGGCAATAGTAATCCCTTGCAACTAGATAGTAGTATGGTAAACATCGATTCGATAAATGGTTATTTTCTAATTGCATGGTTTGCGTCTAATATTATGGTTCCAGTATCCGTGTCTGATACCACTATCCTGTTATCTCTTAACTTCAAGGTTAAGAATATCTTAGTTGGTAATACCGATTTTAAATTTACAAGTTACCCAACTTTTCCTAATGCCATTGCACCGCCGCTGCCCTCACAAATTGTAGACAGTAGTTTCAAAGTTCTTACCGACACCTTGTTTGTTCCCGGCAATATTAGTTTTATAACTCCTCCTGTTGTTATACAGAATGGTAACTCATTGGAAGCTGTCGCATACGGTTCGCCCATTAGCTATCAATGGAATTTTGCTGGTGTTCCTGTATCAGGCGAAACAAATGCCAGTTATGTTAATCCTACGAATGTTGGGGGTAGTTATACAATAACTGCTTATTATGCAGATGGGTGTAATCTCACCTCAAATTCAATAATACTTCCTATCGTGTTAAAGGATTTTCGTGGCTATTACAAAGCAGGAAAGGCAGAGTTGTTTTGGTCTTCCTCCTTTGAAATAAATGGTGCTTATTTTATTATTGAGAGAAGCACGGATGGTAAAAAGTTTGTTGCAATAAATAAAGTAAAGACCTCAAATAATAAATCCGGGACTAATTATAATTATTCCGATGTTCTATCATCTGTATCAGATAAGGCATATTATCGCTTGAAAATGGTTGATAAAGATGGTACTTCTTCTTATAGTAATGTGTTGGCTTTGGAACTGACTAATACGTTTTCTATGTCAATCTTTCCTAATCCTGTGCATGATAATCTGTCATTACACATAAAGAATAATTATACTGAAAATGTATTAGTGAAAGTTATTGATATGTTGGGTAAGGTTGTTTTACAACAAACTGCTCAATTAAACATGGGTAGCAACACAGTTAATCTAAATGTCTCTACTTTGTCAAAGGGCAACTATACAGTGATTATCAAAGGAAATAGCCAACAGCAGGAATTGTTCATAAAATATTAACCAATTAATCTAAAAATACAATGACTTTGAGTTAATCAAAAAAGTCTTTGTGCTACTAGCAAACTATTTCGAAAGGTTTAGTGTAATACCTATATAGTAATACTAAAATATGAACCTGCTTTTTCCTTATTGTCACTCAAATAGTCTGTTACCTTTTGATGGAGAGGTATATTCATATAAAGACCTAATGAAAGAAAAACCTGCGTTTTATTACTTAACTAATTTAGAAAAAAACATAGCTTGGAAGCAAGAAGGGATGATGATGTTTGGTAAAGAGATTAAGTTCCCACGGTTAACTGCTTGGTATGGAGAAGAAGGAAAGATTTATAAATATTCCGGACTAGTCAATGAACCAATACCCTTTTCCAATTTATTATTAGAGATAAAAGAAGTTGTCGAAAGTAAAGTTGGCGAGCAGTTCAACGCAGCATTGTTGAACTTATATCGAAATGGAAACGACAGTATGGGATGGCATAGTGATGATGAAAGAGAATTAGGTATTAATCCCACCATTGCATCTGTTTCATTTGGTGAGACACGTAATTTCCAGTTCAAGCATAAAAGGGTAGCAGATACGCTACACAATTTCTTATTAACCAACAACAGCCTACTAGTTATGAAAGGAACTACACAACATAACTGGAAACACCAGATTCCTAAGAGTAGTAAACCTTGTGGCACTAGGATAAATATTACTTTTAGAAGAATAGAGAAGTAATGGCATAAGCCATAATTAAGTAATAAGTAAAAACTATCAATTAATGCTTTTCCTTCCTCATCACCATTCACCATTCACTACTGACTACTCACTTCTTACAATTAATTACAGAAACCGGTCTCTCAATTCCTTAGTAGGTAGCCAACATTCTTCTAGTTTGCCAAACCACTTATATCTGTGTTGGGAAATGTAGTTATAGACCGAATCCCTAATAAAAGTGGGAACAATAATAAACAGATAAAGAATGGGGAGCATCCCCTTCAAATTACGAGTAACCCTTAAAGCAGCAGTTGATTTAAGATAGACTTTATTGGCTTCTATAAGTATAAAGGAATTAAATTCAGTTCTTGAAAGCCCATATTTAATAAGTAATTGCAGTCCAGCTTCACTTTGTAATGAGGCAAATTTGTAAACCGCTTTCTTGTCATGTTTAAGTACAAACTGAACACTGCTGTTGCAAAGATTACAAACTCCGTCGAATAGTATATAATTGATAATTGATAATTGATAATTCAAAAAAGAATTAATAGGTGATAATTATCAATTGTCAATTATCACCTATCAATTAAAAGCTATCCCATATTATGGAAAACCTTGTTTACGTCTTCGTCTTGCTCCAATTTGTCAATCAGCTTACTCACGTCTTCTGCTTGCTCATCGGTTACAGGAACGGTGGTGGTGGGTATCCATTCAAGTTCAGCACTTATTGGGTTGATGTTTTTATCCTCCAAAGCCTTTTGTAGGCTACCGAAATCGGCAAAAGCACAACGCAAAACCAAAATCTCTTCTCCATTCTCACCAACACTTTCTCCAATTTCATCCAAACCATGATCTATCAGTTCAAGCTCAAGATCATCTAATGATAAGCCTTCAGGTTTCAACTTAAAACTTCCAACTTTCTTAAACTGAAAGCTTACACTACCACTATTGCCTAGTGCGCCATGCCCTTTGTTGAAGTGGCTTTTTACGTTGGCAACAGTGCGGACATGATTGTCAGTAGCAGTTTCTACCAACAAGGCAACCCCATGAGGTGCATATCCTTCATATAATATTTCTTCGTAATTGGCAGTG
Source organism: uncultured Chitinophagaceae bacterium (assembly GCA_903883945.1). GTDB lineage: Bacteria > Bacteroidota > Bacteroidia > Chitinophagales > Chitinophagaceae > Parasediminibacterium. The sequence continues at coordinate 10,083 of CAISCV010000013.1, forward strand.
TCCTTGCCCATTGCCCTTTTAATAGCAGCTTCCACACGATCTTTTGGCATACCCACGCTTCTTGCATTCTGGTAGCAACGTCTCAATGCAGGATTTGTAGCTGGGTCTGGACCACTAGCCTTCACTGCTATCACTATTTCTTTCCCTATTCGGGTGAAATTTTTGGCCATTTTATCCCATCTGGCAAACATTGTGGCCTTCCGTACTTCAAAAATCCTTCCCATTATTGATATTTATTTATTGCCTTTTTAATATTCAAGGCTAATTAGGGCGCAAAAATAAGGTTCTTGTTACATTAAACAAGTGTTGTAGTATAATGACCAGAGCAAACTTGTTTGAGAAACTGTTTGAGTTAAACGTTTAGAATTACTTGGTCGTTTTATTTTGATTGTAAGTAGACTGATTTTTTATTGTAAGTCCGGACCTGAGGCAAAAAATAAAGGCACTCCCTACTAATAATTCACTTCTCACAATTCACACCTCACCCTTCACCATTCTGGTTCGATTTTCTGCCAAATAGCTCCCCAATATCGAATAAACCCCACCCAACATCAAATCTACTACAGTCAACTTCAAATGAACACCCGGAGTTTTAAAATAAACAATATTTCTTAGTTCATAAATAGAAACATCTAAATAAGATATATCGCGATGTTACGGGTAGTTTCTAAGGATGTAAACTATTAATAGGGATATTCACCAATCCAATTGCCTGCTGGGTAATAACTCGCAACTACCAACATCTCCCCATTAGGACAATATGCAATACCAACACCTATCTCTTTGGTGCTTTTCCATACCATCTGTGTATAATGTCCAATTTGTTTGTGAGAATGATTCCCAAATTTCTGATAAGCGTAATCCTCTCTTTCACTTAGCCAACCAATGGAAGCATCTATTGGTTTATAAAAAGTAGCGGAGCTGCCCCACCATAAGTTTTCTCCCAAGGCATTTCCTTCATTATCCTTGCAAAGGCTATGTTTCATCTTACAGTTGTTATGTGCAGATAAGTAGTCTGCCCATGATTGGGCATAATTAGCAAGCTTTATACTCCATCCCAATGGAGGTACACCAACTTCATGTCTGGCAGCGTTATGATGATTTAGGATGGCTTGAGCTGTAGAACTATCAAGGTGGCTACCCGTAAATTGGGGAATGTTTTGAGAGAAAATGTCTGACATACAATTAAATAGAATTAGAGTAAGAAGATATTTTTTCATCTGAAATGATATCTGAAAGTCGACAGTTACTTAAAAAGAAAGACCACAATATTACTTAAATTAAAAGAGGCCGTCCCAAAGGGAACAGCCTCTTTTATGGAAAATGAATATTTAAACAGATTTCTTTCCAAGTTTAGCACTAAAAATGCCAATATGCAATGCAGAGAATGCAAAAGAGATAATCAATAAAGTCTTATCTGCATTCCATCCGATAGTAGCTTGTTCCCACAAGCCAACTATTGCTAGTAGCACTGCCAATGCAAGCCCAGATACATTCATCACTGCAACTCCTTTTCTATGTGTTTTTCCCTCGCCAAGTACACTGTTTTTAATGCCATAATAAGCATATACATCTAGTCCGATTAACATCCATACAACCAATCGGATCCAGGTGTCTGGCGGAAGAAATACCATCATGAATAAACATGTAATAACACCTAAGATAGGAACCAAAGGAACGAGTGGCGTTACAAAGGCTCGTGGTGCTTCTGGCATTTTTCTACGCATTACGATTACGCCAATACAAACAAGTATGAATGCAAACAATGTTCCTATACTTGTCATTTCTCCCACAACTCTTGCTGGAACAAAGGCAGCAAATATGCTTACGAATAGCATGAACAATAAATTGTTTTTTGCAGGCGTTCTGAATTTTGGATGAACCACAGAGAACACTTTAGGAATCAGACCATCCTTACTCATACTAAAAAATACTCGACTTTGTCCCATCAACATTACCATAATAACAGATGAATATCCCCCAAGGATGGCAACAATAATGGCGCGGTTCAGCCAAGGATAATCGGGTATCCATACGCCCGCGCCATTTTGTTTTCCCATGTGTTCGATAGCAACAGCTACTGGCGCAATTCCATCCTGACCTTTAAACGCTGTGTAGCTAGTTACGCCAGTCATTACATGTGCAAACAATATATACAGAACTGTACAGATCGCCAATGAACCTAAAATACCCCAAGGCATATCTTTCTTTGGATTCTTTGCTTCTTGTGCTGCCGTACTCACTGCATCGAAACCAATGTAGGCAAAGAATACAATGGCGGCTGCTCGTACAATTCCACTAAATCCAAATTCTCCAAATGTTCCGGTGTTGTCAGGTATGTAAGGGGTATAGTTGGCTGTATTGATGTATTTCCACCCGAGGAAGATGAAAATCAGCACAACTGTTACTTTCAGGCAAACGATTACCGCATTTACTGAAGCACTTTCTTTCGTTCCTTTAATTAGTAATAAACTCATTAAGATAACGATGAACACTGCTGGTAAATTAACGACTCCGCCGTCCCACGGCCCTGTTACCATCCATGATGGCAGGGTAATATCAAACCCATGAAGGAACTTTACTAAGTATCTGCTCCAGCTTATGCTCACGGTAGCCGCACCCACTGCATATTCAAGAACCAAATCCCATCCGATTATCCAAGCAATAAACTCTCCCATAGTTGCATAGCTATAGGTGTAGGCACTTCCTGCTACAGGTATCATACTTGCGAACTCTGCATAGCACAAACCTGCGAACCCACAGCCAAATGCTGCAATTACAAAAGAAATAGTGATAGCAGGTCCTGCCTGATTTGCCGCTGCACCACCTGTTATGGAAAATAAACCTGCTCCGATTATCGCACCAATCCCCAATGCAATCAATGAACCCTTGCCCAATGTTTTTTTCAACCCCTCATTGGTGTTTTCTGCTTCTGCAAGCAAACCCGCCAATGGTTTCTTCACGAATAAACTCATAATTAAATAGTTATTTTACTTTGAAATTAAATATATAAGGCAAGCAAAATAAACATTTATCCCATTACTATTACATTTCATTTAAAATTTGCCCTAATATTGGTATATATATTTTAAACTAAAGTTTCGAATCTTAATTTTTGGTCTATGAAGTCTAATAAGCTTACCCGTAATATCCTTATTGCAATGGTTCTTGGTATAGCAACTGGCTATGCCGTACACGAGTTGGCTCCCCCCGATTTCATCACTGGCTTTTCTAGTAATATTAAGTTGCTAGGAACCATATTTATCCGTTTAGTAAAGACAATTATTGCTCCTTTGGTGTTTACTACCCTTGTTGTTGGCATTGCTAAGTTGGGTAACCTAAAAGCGGTGGGCAGGGTAGGAGGCAAAGCCATGTTATGGTTTATTACAGCTTCCCTTACCAGCCTGTTAATAGGGATGGTGCTCGTAAATTTATTGCATCCCGGCACGTACATAGATCTTTCACAGGCAGATGCCAACGGGGTAAAGGAGTTGATGGGCAAAACTTCCGCTTTCTCTTTCTCTAACTTCATAGAACATGTGGTTCCTTCCAGCGCGATAGGCGCAATGGCCGAAAACGAGATCTTGCAAATAGTGGTTTTCTCCATTTTCTTCGGTGTTGCTGCTGCTTCCATGGGTGATTATGCCAAACCCGTCATCAAAACATTGGATGTATTCGCTCATATCATCCTTAAAGTCGTTAATTACATCATGAACTTCGCTCCTTATGGCGTTTTCGGAACATTGGCAGCGGTAGTGGCACAAAAGGGAATGGGTATCTTTAAATTCTATTTTATTTACTTCTCATACTTCGTTTTGGGCATCCTTTGCTTATGGTTGGTGTTGCTATTTGTGGGTTATTTAATTTTAGGAAAAAGATTATTCTCTCTGATGAAACACATTGGCAACCCCTTGTTAATAGCTTTTAGCACCACTAGCAGCGAAGCTGTCTTCCCTAAGTTAACCGAAGAGCTGGAACGTTTTGGTTGCAGGGGCGATATCGTTTCTTTCATCCTTCCCTTGGGTTATTCCTTCAATATAGATGGCAGTATGATGTATATGACCTTTGCGAGTCTTGCCATTGCACAGGCTTATGGCATACACCTCGACATAGGTACCCAAATGACGATGTTATTGGTGCTGATGTTGACCAGTAAAGGCATTGCGGGCGTTCCAAGAGCATCTTTAATCATTGTTTTGGCCACTTGTGCCATGTTTAAAATACCTCCTGAAGGCGTTGCGCTCATATTACCTATCGATCACTTCTGCGATATGATGCGTACCGGCACCAACGTTTTGGGTAATGCCCTCGCTACGAGTGTTGTTAGTAAATGGGAGGGCGCTTTAGAGGAATAGTTAATGTAACATAAATCCCATTAATGAAGTGAGTAGACCTATATCGGTATTGGGGTAAACCTTACTTTAACATAGGGTTAACCCAATAATCACAGAGGGTTAACCCTACCACCATGCAGGGTTAACCTTGCTCTTTCATAGGGTAGACCCAGTAATTATCTAGGGTTAACCCTATCATCGTGCAGGGTTAACCTTACTTTTATTTAGGGTTAACCCTACAACAGTGTAGGGTTAACCTCACTTTTACATAGGGTTAACCCTGTTTAATGTTATTTAAAAAGGGTAGTAATGGAGGATTAACTATTGATTCAAATGGGGTTTACCCTATTTGCTTTTGGGTTAAGGCTGATATGAAGTAAAATGTTGTGTGATTACTGAAACTTGATTACATCATATCCTTTAATAAGCGTACAACAGTATCAATTTCTTTGTACGTATTGTGTTTGCTGAACGAAAAACGAATAGTTACGAGATTCGGGTCGTTATTGATAGATTGCATTACATGGCTACTCACATTAGATCCACTTGAACAGGCACTGCCGCCACTCGCACAGATGTTATGGATGTCTAAATTGAATAGTATCATCTCACTTTTTTCTGTCTTGGGTATACTGATGCTAAGTACCGTATAGAGGCTGCTACCTGCAACATCACCATTAAAAACAACAGCAGGAATGTGCTTTTGCAACTGTTCCATCATATACAACTTCACACTTTTAATGTAGGTGCTGTCTGCCTCATAGTTAGCCGAAGCAATCTCTAAAGCTTTTGCAAAGCCGACGATACCATAAAGGTTTTCGGTACCTGCACGCATGTTACGCTCTTGTGAACCACCTAAAAGAAAGGGTTTAATTTTTACATTCTCATTAATATATAAAATACCAACTCCCTTTGGACCATGAAATTTATGCGCAGCACCTGTTATAAAATGTACAGGGGTATGGCGCAGGTTGATAGGGTAGTGCCCAACTGTTTGTACCGTGTCGCAATGAAAAATGGCATTGTATTGCTTGCATAAATCGCCAACCGCATAAATGTCCAACAGGTTGCCAATTTCATTGTTAGCATGCATTAAAGTAACCAAACATCTTTCGGTACTTGTAGCTAGTAAGTCTGCAAGGTTATCTAAATCGATATGTCCATTAGGTAATAATTTTACAATAGATAACGTAACTGCCCCTGTCTGGTGCAAATGTTCTACGGTATGCAGTGTGGCGTGGTGTTCGATTGGGGAGGTGATGATATGCAGACAACCCAAATCTCTCACGGCAGCGTTGATGGCCATATTGCTACTCTCTGTTCCACCTGAAGTGAAGAATATCTCTGAAGGATGTGCATTTAACAATTTAGCCACCAGCTTTCGGGAATTCTCAATTGCTAATCTACTCTCCCTACCATAACTGTAAATAGAAGATGGATTGCCATAGTGCGTGGTGAAATAAGGCATCATTGCTGCCAATACCTCCGCATCAAGTGGAGTAGTAGCTGCATTATCGAGATATATTCTTTCTTTCATGGTAGATTTTAGTATTAGGTTGTAAGTATTAGGTATTAAGTGAGCAAATCGCTTGCTTTAACTTATTACTTAACACTTACAACTTAAGAATTCATCGCTTCCCTGATGTCTTGCATCAGTCTGTGTGCAATATTATAAGCGGTTACTTCAGAGGCACTCTCTGCATAAATACGGATGATTGGCTCCGTATTACTTGTGCGTAGGTGCACCCAGTCATTATCAAATTCTATTTTAAGACCATCTTCCGTATTGATAGGGTTCTTCTTGTATTTCTTCTGAATATGTGTAAACACTTTTTTTACATCAATACCTCCTTCCAGTTCTATTTTATTCTTACTCATAAAATAGTTAATGTATTGGTTACGTATCTGACTTGCGGTCTTCTTTTCATGTGCGAGATGCGTCAGAAACAAAGCAATACCAATCAGGGCATCTCTACCATAATGTAAATCAGGAACTATGATGCCTCCATTTCCCTCGCCTCCAATTACAGCATTGGTATCTTTCATTTTAGCAACCACATTTACTTCTCCAACGGCACTAGGCGTATATTCTCCTCCATGAAGGATAGTTACATCTTTCAGTGCCCTAGTAGAAGACATGTTGCTAACGGTATTGCCTTTTTTATGTTTTAAAATATAATCTGCAACCGCCACCAAAGTATATTCTTCTCCAAATAAACTTCCATCTTCACATACAAAACAAAGCCTGTCCACATCGGGATCAACTGCAATACCCAAACTCGCTTTTTGCTTGGTTACTTCATTACACAATTCCCTCAAATGCTGTGGAAGCGGTTCGGGGTTGTGAGCGAACTGACCGTTTATAGTCGCATTTAATACCGTATACGTTTCTACACCCAATGCTTTTAATAAAGCAGGGACAGCCGTTGCTCCCGTACTGTTGATGGCATCAATTACAATCTTGAAGTTCGCCTTTGCAATCGCAGCAACATCCACTAAAGGATAGTTTACTACCGCCTCTATGTGTTTATCAAGTGCAGTTGCATCAACAGAGTAAGTACCTAATTTATCAACAGAAGCAAAGTTGTAGTTATCTGTAGCAGCCATTTCTAAGATGGAAGCACCATCCGCGCCGCTAATGAATTCTCCTTTGCTGTTTAATAGCTTTAGTGCATTCCATTCTTTGGGGTTATGGCTTGCAGTTAATATAATTCCTCCTGCGGCCTGGTGAAAGCCCACCGCCATTTCAACAGTTGGTGTAGTACTTAGGTCGAGGTCTATAACATCTAATCCCAAAGCATTCAACGTATTTATTACAAGTCCTTGCACCAACTTCCCACTGATGCGCCCATCACGCCCGATAACAATCTTTTTATTGTTGGTTTCAGTAGATTCTCCAAGAATCCAGGTGCCATAAGCAGCTGTAAATTTTACAATATCTATTGGGCTAAGTGAATCTCCTACTCTGCCGCCAATGGTGCCTCTGATACCTGAAATACTCTTTATTAATGACATAAAATGACGTTTGTTTTGAATGATAATGGGGCCATGCAAACATAAACGAAAACTTTTTTCCGACACCGCTTAATTTTTACATCCTATCTTAGCCCGATGAAGAAGACTGCATGGTATAAAGATTGGTTCAATTCGCCCTATTATCATTTGTTATATCAAAATAGGAATGACGACGAAGCCCAAGCGTTCATCAACAGATTAATTACCTATTTGCAACCCAAAGAAAAAGCAACGATGCTAGATGTCGCTTGTGGCAAAGGGAGACATAGCAAAGTGTTGGCTGACAAGGGTTTTGATGTAACAGGAATTGATTTGTCGGAGGCCTCCATTGCAGAAGCTACGCTGGATGAAGCAGATAATTTGCATTTTTATCAGCATGATATGCGCCAACTCTTCAGGGTTAATTACTATGACTACGCCTTCAACTTCTTCACTAGTTTTGGATATTTCAAAACACAAAGAGAACATAATAATGCCATCCGAACCATCACCCAAAGCATAAAACCAGGAGGGGTATTTGTTATAGATTACCTGAATGTACAGTATATTTCAGACAGGTTGGTAAATTCAGTTACTACAATCGTAGAAGATATTCATTTTCATATTACTAAATGGGAGGATGAAACTAATTTTTACAAGCAAATTAAGATAACCGAAGGTGAAGAAAATGAGTCGGAACATGCACACACCGAGCGTGTGGCAAAATTTAGTTTGGAAGACTTTAAACAAATGTTGGCTCATCATCAAACCGAAATAATAACTGTATTTGGAGATTATGATTTAGGAAATTATGATGTAAAGACCTCTCCAAGGTTGATTATTGTAGCTAAGAAATGGTAGTAACTAGCGTTTACCTAAAAAAATGATACTATATCTGCTAATTGTAAAGCACTGGCGTAGATTTTTTACTTGAGAAAAGTAAGTTCTCTCGTTGGAAAAGGAAATTCTCATCTGAGAAAATCAAATACCACTCATCTGAGAAAAACTAATTCTACCCACTAAAAATACTTTTAGCTAAACTAAAAGAGTCAAGGGATTATCAGAAATAAAAAGTGGATCTACCAATTGAACTTAAATATAAACCAGCAGAGTAATCCACTTCCAACAATACTCTTCAGTGTTTTTATTGCTTGGGAAATCTGATTTCTTGCTACCTGATATTGAATCTGCATAATATCACAGATTTCTTCATAGCTTAGATTTAGGTAATATTTGAGGTAAATAATTTCTCTCTGTCTATTAGGAAGTTTAGCCAATGCTTCTATTAACTGCATAACTCTTTTCTTATCTTCCTCGCTGCTTATTACAAAAGATTCATGGCTTACTTCGAAGTTTACATTTGATTGGCCATCAAAATTGGTCGTTTTTTTTGCTTTTTCAATGATCTTTAAGAGCTTATATTTCATGGCTTTAATAAGATAAGCTTTGATGGATTGAACGGGAGGTGGCGCTTTTTGATGCCATAAATCGAGGAAAAGTTCTTGAATAGTGTCTTTAATTACTTCTGTATCATCGGAAAATTTGCATCCATACTTAAATAGGTCGGGAAAGTATTTGCAAAACAATTCTGCCAAAGCATCTTTCTTGCCTTGCCTGAATTGTTCCCAAATTATTGTATCATTTTCCTTGTCGTTCATATTTTTTTTATTACCCAATGTTACATTATTATATTCGCTAGCACTTTGTTATAAAAATAAAATACAAACGAATAAAATGGCTATGAAACAGGTGGAGGAAATATTGGCGGATGAAGCATTTATTGACTGGGCTTCGAACCAAACTTCTGAACGGAATTCTGAGTGGGCTCAATGGATGTTGCAGCATCCAGAACAAAAGAACAACGTTGGTGAAGCATTAAAGTTGTTCAAATATATGAAACTTGCTGAAATAAATGTAAGTGAAAGTATAATTGAACAAGAAAAAATGAGGTTGCTTAATTCTTTGAATGAAGTAAAGAAGCCTGCAAAAGTGGTGAAGCTAAAACGATACAGCTGGTTGGTTGCTGTTGCAGCAAGTTTCATACTATTTGTTGGGGCTGCCTATGTATTTAATGCCATTTATGGTAAGACAGAACAAAAAACTGGCTATGGACAGATTGCTGAAAAACAATTACCCGATGGCACTTCTGTTATATTAAACAGCAACAGTTCGGTAAAGTATGCAGCCAATTGGGAGAAATCAAAGGAAAGAGAGGTTTGGATTGATGGGGAAGCATTCTTTCATGTAACCAAAAAGTTGAATCACCAAAAGTTTGTTGTTCATGCAGACAAGTTCGATGTAATTGTTACAGGTACGAAGTTTAATGTGCTGAACCGGAAAAACAAAGAAACAATTATGCTCCAAGAAGGAGGTGTGACCGTACACTTTTTGAATGGAAAAGAGATAAAATTGAAACCTGGAGAATCAATTGAATATAATGGGGCATTGTTAGACGTAGATAATCTTAAGCCAGAAAAGGCTAAAGAAGAAAATGTTTTAGCATGGGTTAATAAACGTTTGTACTTCGAGAACACATCTATAACAGAAGTTTGCCAAAAAATAAATGAATTGTATGGCATTGATATGGAATTGGGGGCTGATAGTGCTTTGATAGGTAAAAGAACGGTTACAGGCATTTTACCTAACGACAACCTAGATGTGTTGATACAATCATTGGAAGCAACCGCTGATTTCAAAATAGAACATAAAGGCAACAAGGTAATGGTAAATTTACCTAACTAGCTAATAAGAATTTTATAACTTTTAACTGTACACTTTTTATGAGGAATTCCAAATTTTTTTTGGGGAGAGAAGCCCTTTTATCTATTTTTTTTGCTACAACCATCTGTATTACTACCGCACAGTCAGAGGGTGCAAATCAAAACATTTTTCGTTATGCAGTTAATAACCAAACAATAACAAAAAACCAAAAACAGAACCTTTTTTCAGTTTTGAAAGACCTAAACAAGTCTCGTGGCGTATATTTTCTCTTTAGCGACTCCTCGATTGCCAACAAGCAAGTGTCTGTTCCTGATATGAATGGGTTTGTAGAAGATATTCTAAATGAACTATTGAAGGATACTGGATTGAAATACAAAAAAATATCTAAAAATACGTTTGTGATTACTTCCAATAAGCCAATAGTTGAAAAATCGGCTGATGGTAACCTATACAACCTTATTGAAACACCTTATGGCGAGTTGATATTTGCCTCCGTAAATTCAGCTTATTATGCCCCTCATCGGACAATAATTGGAAAGGTAGTCTCTGGTAAAGATGGAAAACCCATGGAAGGTGTTTCAGTGAAAGTGAAAGGACAAAAAGGAGGGACAACTACTAAAGCTGACGGTACGTTTACTTTGGATGTACCTGATAATGCAACCCTTGAATTTTCTGCAATTGGTTATTTGGCAATTACTTCAAAGGCAAATAGTGCTGGAGTATTGAGCATTACTATGCAAGAAGTTGCTTCCGAATTAGAAGATGTGGTAGTTGTAGCGTATGGTACCCAAAAGAAGTCAACCTTTACAGGTGCTGCCACAACTGTCAATAATCAGATGATTGAAGACGTGCCTCGAACCTCTTTTCAAGAAAGTTTACAAGGTAATGCGGTTGGGGTATTATCTACTAATGGCTCAGGTCAACCGGGAGGCGTTCCATCCATTCGTATTAGAGGCATCGGGTCTATCACAGCTTCAAGTGCCCCTTTGTATGTGATTGATGGTATTCCAGTAGTTTCTGGTGATATTTCTAACGGACTAAACTCTAATACAATTGCGGCAGTAAACCCATTGGATATCCAAAGTATGGTTGTATTAAAAGATGCGGCAGCAACTGCTTTATTTGGTTCAAGAGGGGCTAATGGGGTAATATTAATTACTACAAGAAAGGGGAAAATTGGCGCGACAACCCTGAATACTAGAATTCAAAGAGGTATTAATTATGAAACCCTTAATAATTCGAAATATAAAACTGTAAACACCACCCAGATGCTAGAGTATCTGCATGATGCTTATAAGAATACCCTACTAAACCCCAATCCAAATAACTTTATTGCAAATCCAAACGATACTACAGCAGCTGGCTTTGCTGCAATTGTAGCTCAACAAGGAATAGATCCAAAAATCAATACCGATTGGTTTAAACAAGTACTTCACACAGGTCATTACTCTAATATTGCACTTAATGCAAGTGGGGGTAATGAGAAAACGACCTTTTATGTTTCTGGCAGTTACTATCAACAAGATGGAAACCAGAAAGGGACAGACTACAAAAAAATCACAACTCTTGTAAATCTTACAAACAAAGTCTCTAACAGATTTTCTATGAGCGCTGGGCTTAGTGGTACTTATCAGTTAGCGAATAGTTCAGATGTTGGTTCCAATTTCGACAATCCAACCCGGGCTATGTATCGTTTACAAAACTGGCTGCCAATTTACAACACCGATGGTACTTTCCGTACAGACTATAACAGTGGTTATAACCCCATCGCCATTCAAACTGCTGATATTAGAAGAACAACAACCTTTGTCTTGAGAGGAACATTAAATGGTATTTATAAAATCACTAAGGGTTTAACCTATGAGTCAACCATTGGAATGGACTATAGTCATGCATTAAATCTCCAATATAATGATCCGAGATACGGTAATGCAAATTCATCAAAAAATGGTAGCATCATTTATTTCTCTGGCGATATCTCTAATTGGGTATGGACAAACATAGCACGTTACAAAAAACAATTTAACTTCGACCATGATTTTGAAATATTTGCTGGGTATGAAGCATCAAAAAGAAATGACGCTAACCTTACGGCAGGAGCTTATGGGCTTTCTCAAATAGGGCTTACCTCCATTTCTGATGGCACCATTCCTAGTCAACCACAAGGCATACCCTTTGTGCCAAGTAGTAGTTTGGTATCTCAGTTTGTACAAAGTACTTACACTTTTAAAAACAGGGTTTATTTGTCTGGCTCTGTCAGAAATGATGCGTCGTCTAGGTTTGGACCAGTGCAACAAAGCAGTCAATTCTGGAGTGTGGGTGCAGGTTGGGATATCAGCAAAGAAAAATTCTTCGACATACCTTGGATATATAGTTTGAAGATTAGAAGTAGTTACGGTAAAACGGGTAATTCTGTAGGCTTATCTAATTTCGGTTCTTGGGCTTTGTATGATATTACTACCTCCTACTACAATCAGCCTGGGATGAGTTATTATCAAATGGGTAATAAAAATCTTACTTGGGAAAAGAACTACCCGCTTAATATCGGATTTGATGTATCCTTTCTAAAGAACAGGCTTACTGTTGCATTTGATTGGTATACGAGAAAAACAACCGATCTTATTATGCCTTTCCCTGTTTCAGGTTTAAATGGAATAACATCCATTAATGGTAATTATGGACAAATGCGAAATCAAGGTTTTGAAGTAGTACTTAACACCATAAACTTCCAACCTAAACATATAGGTGGATTTAAATGGACTACTCAAATAAACTTTAGTACCAATAAGAATACTATCTTAAAGTTGGTTAATAATTATGTTTCTAATGATTATGATAGGCACGTTGGTACCGATTTTTATCAATGGTATCTCAAACCTTATGATGGGGTAAATCCTGCTAATGGACAAGCATTATGGCTGGATTCTGCAAAAGGCAAGGTAAGGGACACAACAAATTGGGGTAGTGGAAGCTATTACGACAAAGGAAGTGCCTTACCTAAGTTTTATGGTTCTTTGATAAACGTTTTGAGTTATAAACATTTTACATTACTGTTTCAATTGTATTGTAATTGGGGAAATAAAATTTATGATCAAAACGGAATCTTTAATAGTTCTGACGGAACCTATGGTTTTGGTGCTACTGGCAACGTGCCTTATTATGATTATGCGAATAGGTGGAGAAAACCAGGTGATAAAACGGATGTACCTGCTCCAGTTATTTATGGCACACAAACAGGATTAAGTAGCCAGCCATCTACCAGATACTTATATGATGGCAGCTATGTAAGAATGAGAGATATAATGCTTTCTTATGATTTTCCTGCTA
>CAISCV010000014.1 GCA_903883945.1 uncultured Chitinophagaceae bacterium
CTAGCAAAAGAGGCGTAAGTCATTTGTTTGCGGTATTAGTGCAGGCAAAGAAACGGATATAATATGAGAGAGAGGGAATAAAAGGAAGCCTGTTGTTGATTCCTTTTTCTTTTATGAGGATTTTTCTCCCTAAAAAGATACATCTTCCAAGCGCTTGTAGGCATATTAGAGGCAGTAAGATACATCTTACTGGCGCTAGTTTGCATCTTACTGGCACTAGCTTGTATCCTACTGGTAGTAGTTTGCATCTTACTGCCAGTAGTTTGTGTCCTACTGCCAGCAAGATGCAACTTACAGGGGCTAGTTTGTATCTTACTACCAGCAAGATGCATCTTAGAGGAGGTAGTTTGTATCTTGCCAGAAGCAATTTTCTACAGGGCAGTCACTTCTACAATCAAAAACTTAAGGTAGTTGGTATTTTCCAGTCCCCAGATGATGGGATGGTCACTTGCCTGTGCCTTAAAGGTTACCTGCCTGATTCTCTTTTTGGCATCTCTTGCAGCGGCAGCAATTGTATCTAAAAACAACTCGGGCGATACCAGATTGGTACAACTACTCGTAACCAGAAAGCCCCCATTCTTTACCAGTTTCATCCCTCTGAGGTTAATTTCTTTGTATCCAGTAACCGCTTTGCCAATACTCTCCCTGCTTTTGGTAAATGCAGGAGGGTCTAGCATCACCACATCGTACTTCTTTTCTTCTTTGTCCCATCTTTTTAAGGCATCAAAGGCATTCATAGCTTCAAAGCGACAAATCTTTTCAAAACCATTCAAAGCTGCATTTTTATTGGCTTGCTCCACTGCCTGCTCGCTGATATCTATGCCATAAACGGACTTAGCACCATAGCCCGCAGCATGAATCTCGAAGGTACCTGTGTACGTAAACGCCCCAAGTACATCTGCACCTTTTGCAATTTGTTTGATGGCACGGCGGTTGTCTTGCTGGTCTAAGAAATAGCCTGTCTTTTGTCCGTTTTCAATATCTACATTAAACTTAAATCCATTCTCATTGATAACAATGTTGGTATCGAAAGGAGCTGTAAGAAATCCTTTTTGTTGCTCTAGTCCTTCCAGTTCCCTAACGGGCACATCGTTTCGTTCATAAATACCTTTCGGACTAAAAAGGGTCTGCAAGGCATTTACAATAGCAGGTTTCCATTTCTCAATGCCAAAAGAAAGGGTCTGAATTACAAAATAATCATTGAATTTATCTATGATAAGCGCCGGCAGGTAATCTGCTTCGCCAAAAACAAGCCTACAATTTTCGGTATATCCCAACTTCTGGCGATAATTCCATGCTTGTTTGATTCTGTTCAGAAAGAAATCATCATTTATGTTTTCGTGTTTACGGGTTAACAACCGAACAGCTATCTGCGATTGTTGGTTGATATACCCACGTCCTAAATACTTTTTATCATAGTAAAAGACCTCTACAATATCACCTGCAGCGGGCTCGCCAACTATCTTTTCTATCTCATTACCATAAATCCAGGGATGTCCATTGGCAATACGTGGTGCAATCTTACGCTTTAAAAAAACTTTTGTCATAGCAGCGAATATAGTTGTTAGTTATCAGTGGTTAGTGGTTAGTTATTTGTGAGAGTTAGTTTTCAATAACAACTAACAACTAATCACTAATAACTAATTAAAGTCTTTCTGTCAGGTTTCCACTGCATTCTCGTCATTATAAAGGAATGTTGAAAAGTCATTTCTGCACCCAGTAATCTTTGGATGTATATTTGACCCTTCGGCGGCAAATTGGAGAATCACCTCAATAATAAATTTAAATTTAAAGAAA
>CAISCV010000015.1 GCA_903883945.1 uncultured Chitinophagaceae bacterium
ACATTAAACCACACAGAGGGTACTTTAGATAATGTTACTTTAAACAGTAAATTGGCAGCAGGTAGCTATACCCTAAAAGCGACTGCTGAGAATGGTACCATAGAAACAACACAAGTAATCATAAAATAGAATTATGATTTAAGATGATTTGAATGATTTAATGATTTACCATAGAGTAATAATCATTAAATCATTTAAATCACTAAATCATCATTCAAATCATTTAATCATAAATAATTAAATAAACGAAATGAAAAAGATATTAAAAATAAGTTTTAGAGCAATTGTGATAGTTGCATTAGCATTTGTTTCGATACAATTAAATGCCCAAGCTCCTACACCTCCATCGGGTATTCCGGGTACAAGTGGCAGTGGTACTTTAGCAAATGGTAGTAGTCCTTCAGCAACAGTTCCTTTTGATGGTGGTATGAGTTTGATGCTAGCAGCAAGTGGTATAGGCTATGCGGCTAAGAAGCTGAAGAGAAAGAAATAGGCTTTAATTATACGTTTTAGCTTATAAGTGCAGCAACTACTCGTGGGGTGGGGCTGCACTTTTACCCACTTGTATTAGAGGATTTTTTGCAATTGCCTCTTGCGGCGATTTGTTTTTTCTATCCATTAAGACCTCACATTATCAATTATCTATTATCAATTAATACTTCTGTATATTTGAAAAAATTATTAATAATGACATCACAACAAAGTCTGCAATTATTTGACATTGTAAACAGGAACTTTAAGAGTGAAGCAGATGCACGTATGTTTGTCACTGAAATAGATACGTTGATTACCGCCCAATCCAAAGAAGAAACTAAAGAGTTAGCTACCAAAAAAGACTTAGACCTAGTAAAATACGACCTTATCAAATGGATGTTTAGCTTTTGGGTTACCTTAATACTGCTCATACTTGGTGCATTCTTTTTGAAGAAATAATTTCATCTCAGCTAGTCCGCGTCAGTTGGGTGGGCTTCCGCAGATCTTGTGTATGCTACCCTGTCAGTTGGGTGGTGTTTTATTGAGGTTGGGTAGGGTTTGTCTGAACTAATTTGTGACGTATCTGATCTTTGATCGATGACATATCTGATATATCCTTCTGCAGAAGCTATCTCCATAAACTAACGGTAGATATACAACTTAGTTGGATGCTTTTAACATTATTAAACCTTGTCTGAACAACTTTAGTTCCTTATAAAACATAAATGCCCAAAAGGCAGCAATTACCGGGAAGGTTATAAAACACATCATATTGTATTCAAATGCTTGTTCAAATTCGAAATGTATCAAGTGCATGCAAGCTCTTGTAAGCCCACAAGCGGGACATTCTTCGTTAAACAATATTCTCGATATACATAGAGATTTGCCATTATCAAAATAAGTTGCTGGCAATGCTATTAAAACAATAGGAATCAAAACCCTTATAAAGAGTCTGATTCCTACTATTATTTGTTTTTTTATCATTGTTAATTAAAGCTTTTTACCGTACTCCCCATCTTTTGGTTTCAAGTCGCCTGTAATAATTCTTATTAAATCTATCAAAGACCAGATTCCACAACCACCTAAAGTTAACAATTGAACAATTCCTTGCCAAGTATAACCTAAATAGAACCTGTGAATGCCTAGAGAACCTACAACTAATACTAAAATAAGTGCTATCAATTGTGATTTTCCATCTCCATCACGCGTACTGTCTAGTGCCTTTTTAGACAATTTGTGACCAAACAATTTAATGGCCAATTTTTCTTTGAAAGAAAGTTTAGAACCCTTTAAAGTGGTAGCCAAATCTTTCATTTCATCGTAGCTAAGATTGCCATCGGCTGTAGACCCTTTTAGTTGTTTTGTCAACAACTCAATTTTTTGTTGATTTTCGGGTGCAAGGTCTTGTTTGTCTACGGGTACTGCTGAACACAGGGTAATTAGTAAAACCAACGCTGGCAATACAAACTTCACGGTCATTTTTTTCATACTGTTACTTTTGTTTTTTTAGATTTTGCCTACTATAGTGGCTGTTCGGCTTCTGCCATCATCTAACTGTTTAAATGACATTGTAAAAATATAGTTAAAATTAACACAGCCAAATTTATTTTTAATTGGTTGTATTCATTCGGAGGCACGGTGCACAGTTTGGTGTGGGTATTCGGTAAGGTATTCTATTCAATAAGGTGGTCATTTAAGTAATGGGTTGTTTTTAGTTTATGCTGCTAATTAAAGAGAAAATGGCAACGATTTGATTGCTGAATTGCTATCTATTTACATTCATGCAACAGCTAACCATCTCTTTGGCTGAATGGGTATAATAGATGAAGAAACCTAGGGGTAGATTGCACCCTTAATTACAACGATTCTTATTTATTAAAATATTGCTAGCCATGAAAAAGCTTTTATCTTGTTCCCTAACCATCGTGTCCCTTGTTTTTCTATCGCTTTTGGCGGTACAGTCAAACGCACAGACGACCATTCTCTTTAGCGATAACTTCGAGACAGACAGTATTAATAGTCTTCCATTGGGTTGGGAATTGTTTGGAACCACTTCTCTGGCTACTGTTCAATATGATTCGGGTACTTCCAATAAAATCCTTCGCCTCAATGCGGGGCAAACGAAGCCTTCGGCGTATGCAGGAGAAAAGATTCAGAAGACAGCTGTAAATGGCTATGGAGATATAATTTATACGTATAAAATCAGAACCAATAAACTGGCTGGGGCTTCCAATACCACCAACTGTCCCAACTTCAACAGGATAGGATTTGGCGGTGTGATAGGTGTAACCAATACCGACAATAATTCGGGAAGCGCTACTACTAGTATTACCCCTCTTGCTTTACAAGGGAATTTTAGAGTTCCTACAGGATTAGCGCTCACCCCAACTGGCAATATGACGCTCGTGAATAATGTCTGGTACAAGGTAACCATTAGGGTAAGCCGTACTTCAACCACTTTCGTTAATATTGCTGGTACCATTACCGTTGCTGCAAACGATTCATTGGTAAAGAAAATTAGTGGAAACATCACCACCTCAACGCCCACGGTGTTAATGAACCAGCTAATCTTCGATATTCAGGCGATCTATCAATACAACTATGCCGATCTAGATGATATTGCTGTGGCCTTGCCTGATGGAGCGCCAAGTGCAGCCAATGTTTCTATCAATGGAACAGTAGCTGCCTTGCAAACTTTGACGGGTACCTATACTTTGTCAGGAACTGATACCGCCGGATCCACTGTTCAATGGTTGTCTGGTATCAATCCCAATGGACCTTTTACAGTCATCCCGAATGCCATAACAACGACTTATGCTATCACCAGAAATGATATTGGAAAGTACCTTGCATTCAGGGTAAGTCCTGCACCCGCTTCTGGTTTTTTGACGGGTCAGCCCGTAACAACTGTTACAGCTACGCCCGTTGCACAACATACAGGGCCTACGCTGATTAGTGCCATCCGACAAACAGGTTCTGTAGCTGCAACTGCTACTATTCAGGTTAATTATACCTATAATAGTCCTGCCAATACACCCGAAAAAGGAACGTTCTATACAGTGTATGTCTCCGATTCGTTTAATCTGGGCTATTATAAAAAGTTGGCTACAGGTATTACTATTGCATCAAAGGGTGTTTCCTATTCGATAGATACTTCTTTGGTGGGTAAGTATCTGTATATTGAATTGTTGCCGCAAGATTCATTGGGTAACTATGGGTTGTATAGTGGGTGGACGGCTCAAACTGCTGTGCAACCACAAATACAGGTCTTGAACACACAGTATTGGCAAAATGGTGGGATAATTAATGATTATGGAATGGATGCTGGTGCATTAACAATCACTGCCGATATTAAAAACAACCATCCGATTCATGATACAACAGGCAGATTGGTGGTGCAATTGTTAGATGGAATGGGCAATGTAATAGACTCTGCCATTAGTATGGGTCTACTGATTCCGCATGATGGTAAGGTTAAGGTTACGTCCTCGTCAGTTAATATTCCGGGTTATCATGTTGGGTATAGCATCCGGGTGCTGTTTACAGATTCCTTAAACAGAAGTAAGTCAATTGCAAAAGGGGAGAAGTTAGCTGAGCCTGAAGATATTAATTCGGTTTATCAATACTACATCAGTGATGCACCTAACTCACAAGGGGCTTATTTGTGGATTCCGCCGCATACCAAAGTAGTGAAGGGAATTATGGTTTGCATCAATAACAACATCGAAAGACAAGTGCAGGAATATTCCGAAGTAAGAAAGGTGGCTGAGAAGTGGGGATTGGCATCTTTGGTGCTTAATACATTCAGGACTTCTTTGATGGCGCCTCCCAATTATTTGAGTTTCGATTTTACCATTCCTTCTGCTGCTGCAAAAATGGATAGTATCATTGCTGCCTTCGCCGTGATGAGTAACCACCCCGAGTTGGTGAATTCTCCTTTTATACCCATGGCGCACTCGGCCTATATGGATTTCCCTTTCCATGTAGCCATGAGGGACAATACCAAATGTATTGCAGCCATTCCTATTAAATCGGGGGTACCCAACATCTACAATTATTATAAGGGTAGTGCCAATGGAGGAAGCTCGTTTGCTCCTGCCATTAACCATAACATGAAAGATGTTCCGATTTTGTTTTATGGGCAAGGCTTTTTGCCAGAAACAATCGATGGGATGTTTAAAAATGGCACAGGAAGGATGCGCCCGGTTACGCAAAGTAATGGGGCAGGTTTTACGGGCATCTACCGTAATGACGATGGTACGGGAGTGTATAAGCCCGGAATGGAATTTGGTGGCTGCCTGAAAGATATTTATGAAGGACATTTTAATGCAATGCCCAGAGCTTTAAATATTCTCGCAATGTTTATTGATAAGGCTTGTGCAGCTAGATTGCCCGATGTATACCCTACCGACCCAACAGTTAAACCAGTTTTGAAGTCTTTGGATTTCACTAAAGGATGGTTGGTAGACCAGAACTTCTTTAATGTAAAAGACACCACAAAATATCGTCAACCTGCTCCTTACAACCAATTTAAAGGAAGTAAGAAAGGAACAGAATGGTATTTTGATGAAGAACTGGCACGTGCCTGCGAGCAAGTTGCAGTTAAAGAGTTTCCCAAGAAGATAGAACAGTTCACGATCCTTAAAATAGATGGCACTCCCGATACTTTATTTGAAGCCGTATATAGCTACCATAACAAAGACGGCTATAAGTTTATGGACAGTACCAATATTATGAAACTGACGGTTTCGTCTTTCGATAAACCTTGGCCGATTGATACAGCTTCTGCCAATACGAAAGATTCCTTGAAAGTGCCGATGAAGCTAAGTACCAAGATGTTGCTCGATACAAGTGTAACCTATTTGCCTATTACTAATCTTCCGGTGAAGTCACGTTGCAATGCTAGCTGTTATAAAGACCTCGGAAATCTGACGTTCAAGTTACGGTTTGATCGGTTCTCACCGAGTGCAGGTGCTTATACACAAAGCTATGTGTCGTTGTATAAGGAAGGAAATGATACGGTGGCGGCATCACTCAGGAACGTTGAAATAGTAAGAACACAGAGTACCATGCCCGGATTCAAGAACCAGACAATTACCTTCCCACCACTCAATACTATAGACGTAAATACGAGGGCCGTGACCTTGAAGGCTACCGCAAGTTCGGGCTTGCCGGTGGAATACTTTGTAAGGAACGGGCCTGCAGTAATTGTTGGCAACCAATTGGTGATAACGCAACTACATGAGGGTACTAAGTTTCCTGCGCCAATAGTAGTAGGAGCGTATCAGGTAGGTACAACCGGAGCGTCAACAGGTATTTATGCGGCAACTACGGTTTATCAGACAATATGGATAGACAACATCGCGCCAGCAAAACCAATGATTCTATCTGGAGTGGTAAATGGTAGCAATGCAGTAAGCCTCAGTTGGAACGCTTCTGCGGATTCATTGGTAAATGGCTATAGCATCTTTAGAGGAGATAGTCTATTAGCCATCATTTCAGATACTACTTTCACCGATTCTTCTTTAAACCCAAACAGCAGCTACGTTTATTATGTACGCTCATTGAATAAACTAGGTAACTACAGTGATACCACTAATAATGTAGTACTAAAAACATCCCTGCCCTTGCCATTGAAATTAGTAAACTTTACAGTAGGGCTTACTACGGGCAACCGTGTACTTTGCAAATGGCAGACTACCAATGAATTAAATGCAGCAAGCTTTGAAGTAGAACGTAGTGTCGATGGAAATCTCTTTAGCAAGGTTGGGGTAGTAACTGCAAAAGGAAACATGCTTATGGCTAATTATCAATTTGTGGATGTATTGCCTTCGGCGAATGTCTCTACCTATTATTATCGGTTGAAGATGGTGGATAATAAAGGCAACACTGTTTACAGTAAAGTAGAGAGTGTATCATTTATTGTAAACCGACTGCCGTTTAAAGTCGCACCAAATCCATTTAAGGGAAGTCTAGCGTTAGCTATCGATGCTAAGGAAAACATAGATGCATCCTTAATGATTACTTCAATAGGAGGGAAGGTGTTGGTTAATAAGAAATATGCGCTTATACAAGGCAGTAATACATTACAAGTGCATGAGACGAGCAGATTAGCCAAGGGCTTTTACCTATTAACTATCACGATGGGAAATACTAAAAAGACGTTAAGTATAGAAAAGGAGTAAGGATTGTTTGCACTATTGGGGGATACTAATTAATAAAAAACGATTCATAACTGTGGCTGTAAACTTTCATTTAATAGAAAGTTTACAGCTTTATTATATCTATCGTATTAACTAATCAATTCAAAGAGCTGATAAGGGTTCCTTGTTTTTTAATCTCTACCAATGCGTCATACAAAGCATCTAAGTCTTGCTGACTATTATAGCCGTTAATTGAATAACGCAGATAAATTTTATCTCCTTGCCGCATTACTGGCACTTCTATGTTGTAATCTGTAAATAGTTTTCGCTGCAAGTCCTCTGGTTTATCTGTATTAATAGGGATACTCAACATCTGACCAATCCACTCTTTTGTAAGTGGACTTATAGGAACGGAGCCAAGTAAATTAAAAAATCTTTCCGCATTACTTAATACCATCTCGTGACATTTTTCAGCTATATCCGACCAGTTATTTTCCTTCATAAACGCAATACAACTTGGTATAGTAAGGAAAGCTGAGAAGTCGCGGGTACCAATCATTTGGTTGTAATCTATAAATGTAGACCCAGAAGGTTTTATTGCCTTATATCCCCAACTCACTATCAATGGCTCTTTCAAAAGCGGCTGTGCTCTTTTATGGGCGTAGAGAAAGCTGCACCCTTTGGCTGCCATCATCCATTTGTGAGCAGCACCTGTGTAGAAGTCTGGGTCTAAATCTTGTATAGATAAGGGCAGTTGCCCTGGCACATGCGCTCCATCTACTATTGTAATGATTCCTTTGGACTTAGCAATACTCACAATCTCTTTTACTGGCAATATCAATCCGGTAGAGGAGGTAATGTGACTAACAAAAACTACTTTGGTTTTATCAGTAAGTCCAGAAAAGAATTCTTCTATAAATTTTTCTTTCGTTGTAATGGGCAGGGTAATCTTTTGCCTTTTGTAGATGGCTTTACTATTTTCACAAAATAAATCCCATGTGCGGTCGCACGCACCATATTCCAGATCTGTTGTTAATACCTCGTCGTTGGGGCTGAGGTTCAGGTTTTTGGCAATGATATTTACGCCCAAGGTAGGATTGGTGATATATACCAGATCATCTTTGTCGGGTATATCTAGATAGTTAGCCAACGCCGCCCTGGAATTTGCCAGATTGGTTGCTCCATTAACATTTATAAACTGCACCGTTTCAAACTCTAATAGTCTTTGCCAGTATTGATAGTTTTCGAATACCGGTTGGGGACATGCCCCAAAAGAACCAAAATTAAGGAAGTGTATTTCGGGGTTTATGAGAAACTTTTCTTTCAGTATATTCATCTGTTTTTTAAAACAAATATAATTGGTTTTATTATGGCTCTACTAGAGATCATATAGGTTTTTGATATATCTACTAACGGGTAATGTAGAATAATACATTATTAGTATGGATAGCCTTTAACCAGCAACTTTTATGAAATGCAGAGGAGTCTAAGTTACTCAAAGCTTAAGAAACAACTCGAAGGCAGATAGATGACAACAACTAAATTTCATAGATGGCCATGCACGCCCGAATAATTTATGCATCCTACCCCCTCATCACCCCAATCTTTTTTCCATCCCATTCAGGAAACAGGACTTTGTCGTCATTGATTTTTAAGTGTGCATCTGCTACTTCGCTAAATACACTCCTGAAATCGGTAGTAACCGGAACATCTCTACCATCCTCGAGGTTTTCTTTAGACAATATTGGCATATTGCCATGCACTTTTCCTCCATTTACATCATTACCCAATACAAACAAACAACTTCCCCTGCCATGGTCGGTGCCAGCTGTACCATTTTGTTTTACGGTACGTCCAAATTCTGTCATTGTCATCAATGTAACTTCATCTTGATAAGCAGAAAGGTCTTTCCAGAAGGCGCTAATTGCATTGCTTAAATCTGCCACATTTCTTGAGAATTGTCCTGTTTCTGTACCCTGATTATAGTGTGTATCCCAACCACCGCATTCTGTAAACGCTACCTCCAGGCCCACATCCATCTTTATTAATTGCGCAATCTGCTTTAATGAGTTGCCAATTTGATTGTCGGGATACACCGCACCATTTGCAGGTTTATAATTCTTAGTATCTGCTTTCTTCAACATTTTAACTGCATCAAAGCTCTCTTTACCTGTTTTATTTAACAATGAAGAAGAAGTTTGGTCATATAAATCTTCAAAGCTCTTAGCCGCCATATTTGCTGCCATTGGGTTACCGCGCATCTGAATGGCAAAATCCTGCAGGTTGTTAATCGCTAATGCAGCATTGTCTCCATAAAAAGCTTTTGGCAAAGAACTCGTAATACTTACAGCCTGAAACGGACTTGAAGATTCGTGTCCTAACAGACCCACAGCCCTGTTTAACCAACCAGTGTTAGTGCCCTTGTTGAAGGGTGTACCAGATTCCATATAGTCTTGCGCATCAAAGTGTGAGCGTGTATTGTTAGGAGAACCCACCGCATGCACAATGCCCAATCTCTTTTCACGAAACAAAGGTTCAAACGATTTCATAGAGGGATGCAAGCCAAACCTGCCATCCAGATCTATTAAAGGTGTATTTGAAGTTCCCTTCGCTGCCGACATAAACAACGTGGGACGAGCCGCTTTCAGAAACTCATCGGTAAATGGTGTTACTGCCATTAACCCATCCATAGCACCTCGTTGAAAGATGCACACAAGCTTTTTATTCTTTTTATAAGGAGGAATAATTTTATTGCTATTTGCAGCACGCGCAATAAAGCCAGGTACACCTCCAATGCCTGCGGCAAACAATGCCAAAGCACCTGTAGACTTAATAAAACCTCTTCTTGTAGACATGTCTTTAAGTTATGAATTATGAATTAAGAGTTATGAGTTTAGAATTACTGGTTACTTGCTTATAACTTGTAATTCATCACTCAAAACTGTGTTTATCTTCTTTGAAATTCTGGTGAGCCAATAATGATACCTGTAACCTGAGAAAGCATCGTATTTGTGCCAGCATTCGCTTGCAATTGTGTAATAGTGTAATCCGGCGCTTTCTTCCGGTTGAATTTTTCTCTTAATACCTCATTTGCTTTTTTATTGTCCGTATTACTGGTTGTCATCATCATATTATCCTCAGACATCATGGTAGCAGGTGCCAAGGTGCTTTCTGTCTTGGTGGCGGCAGCATCAATTTTATTGTGTATCAGTGGGTCATTTATTAAAGGGATCAATCTTTTCACCGTCTCGTCTACATTCCTTTCAGGCATCAACAATTTGCAATAGACCCTTAAAGCCGCTTCAGCACTCTCTGGTTCGTGATTGTTGTTTAAGGCTGTTAAATCGAAGGTTACCCCAGGGATTCTTTTAGAAGATAGTGCCAATCCAAAGTTCATTCTATTTAACAACGAACCACTATTAATCCAATACTGTGCTCTGTCTGGAAAACCTGTTGGTGCCTGATAATAATAGATACGCTCACCCATTTTATTAAT
Organism: uncultured Chitinophagaceae bacterium; assembly: GCA_903883945.1. GTDB lineage: Bacteria > Bacteroidota > Bacteroidia > Chitinophagales > Chitinophagaceae > Parasediminibacterium. The sequence goes on from CAISCV010000015.1 coordinate 10,114, forward strand.
CCAGTTTGCCAATTGATAGGGCTGTGCAACTTTTGCATTCAATGCCCTCACGGTACTGATCGTTAGTTCAAATGGCGATTTAATCTTTTCTCTCAATGCTTGCTTGCTCCAGAATTCAGGTGCATTTACCATCGTAAGTAGTACCTTCTTAATATCTCCATCCTTATCCATGAAAGTTTGTGCCATCTTGTCTACCAAACTAGCAGGTGGATTGTCGCTAACAAACCTTGCGGCTAATTTCTTACATATAAAATGCGCTGTCGACTTGTGGTGAGCCAACATATCTATCAATTTCAAGCCTTCTTCCATCCCACCTTTTGCAGAGAATGTATTTCCAAGTACAACCTTCTCTGTTTTATCGTGCTTGTTAACGGCAAACATAAAATCACCCTCATGAACAAACCCTTGTTCTTTTAATTTCTCTTCTCCTACTTTCTCAATCATTTTCCTTACTTGTGTGCCACCATATTCATCATTCATAGGGAAGATGGTCCATCCTGTTAAAACTTTGGCAGCATTAGTAACATCAGCTTGTGTATAGCCGCCATCCACGCCAAGAGTGTGTAACTCCATAATTTCACGGGCATAATTCTCATTCAGTCCCTGTGAGTTCTTAAATCCCTTAATTTTATTGGCAATGTCTTTATACTGCATCCCTGTATCGCCATTTTGATTCAATCGAAGTTGTTGCGCATATAATTCTCTCAGTCTTTTTGCACCTGCTTCCGAGTTTACATTATTATCACTTGCCACACTTCTAAAGTTATCTAAGTAGGTAAGCATTGCTGGAGATTTTGCAGTCGCCAACAATAAATCCCCAAACTTACCCAACGAATTAGGGCGTATCACATCTCTTTCATAGCAAGGTACAAAACGGATACATTCATTTTTTGTAAGCGATACATTAAAATGATTAAACCAGAAGCTTGTCATTATTTCTTGCAATTGGTTATTGGAATAGGCGGCGCGTACTATTTTCTGGTTAACCAATTGTCTGATGAGTTCACCCTCTGGCTTGTAGCCATTGGCTTTCATAAAAGAATCTACCAATCCCTTACGCTCTTTATATTCTATCCTGCCCGTGGAATCTTGTGGAATAAGTCCTTCCTTCATGGCTCTTTTTCTTATTTGTCCACCATCCAGATAGGTGTTAAAGATTTCTTTATTGTCTTTGGTAAGTGCTTCGTAAGGTGCCAAAGCTGTGTTTAATGAGTCGTTAGGTGAATTGGCTTCTAATTGCTTATCAAACCATTTCTCTAGCCCAATCTTCAATACTTCATCTATTTCACCGGGCGTTGCACCATATGTAAACCGCCCTAATAAATGTGCAGTAGCCTGTCTTTCTGTAAGTCCTGCTTGTTTATAGGGAAACTTGAGCGATTTACTTTCTATTCCACTTTTCTCTACGCCAGAAAAGGCAGATAAAATAGATACTGAACTAATTAGTAAAAACAGAACGAATATTGTTTGAAGATGCCTTTTCATAATTATAATTTTATGGCAGTAGGTAACGCAATTTTATTAATGGAATGATGGACGATTAAAGTATAAGGAAGTTTATTTTACTGATAATAAATTATTAATATTTTTTTCATTTCAATTACTACTCACCACTTTATCTACTAATCATAGGATTTATTATCAAAACTTATCCCCATGTATAATTTTGTCACTTTGGTTTCGTTATTAGTTTAACCGTATCTATTTTTTGAATGCAACAGCCCAGGATATTTAGAGGCAAACGTTATTTTAGCACACTTATGCGTGCTATCTTCTGCTGTGTGCTGTTGGCAGGGGTTACGTCTATTTTTTCTCAAGAGTCCAATTCAATCAGCTATAAAGTTAAGGGATATAGAGATAATGGCATTTATGGTCCAACAGATAGTAAGGTTGCTTATATACTTCGACTTAAGAACAATATCAATGACAATCAGAAAGGGAACATTAAAGTAAATATCATCAATAACCTAGGTGCCTCCATTTATAATGAAGATATACCTGTTTTTATTAAGCCCATTGGCACTTTTGACAAGGAGGTATCGATAGATGTAGC
>CAISCV010000016.1 GCA_903883945.1 uncultured Chitinophagaceae bacterium
ATGATACTTGGTACGGTCTACCCTTGGGTCTGTCAACCCTTCAAAAAATGAAATAACTCCGCTCATGTTGTTTTTAATATATAAACGGTTTATTGTTTCATTTTAGCGTCTTTCAAAATTATTTAGATGCGTTTGCCCTGATTAGTGATTAGTGGTTAGTTATTAGGAATTAGGAATTATTAGGGAATTATTATTGGTTTAATGAATTCTGAAAAGGGCTGTAAACAACAGAGGCTGCTCTAAAGTATTACCTTCATCACAGCCTCTTCCAATATTTCCAGACTTCTTTTCACTCATAATTCATACTTCATAACGCCTATTTCTCTTAGGCTATCACTGCACTAAAGAAGGCACTCCAAGGCCCAAATTCTCCTTTGGTGGTTACCCAACGGGCAAAATAATAAACGGTCATTGCTTTTTGAGATAATAAAAAAGTAATCGGATCGCCAGATAAATGGATGTTAGCTTTTAGGTTGGTATCCATTAAACCCATCGGGGCAGGATCGCCAATTTTGTACCATAGCTCCATAAACCCAACGCCTGCGGGTTTGCCAAGCCTGTTGGTTACAGCATTGCGCATGTTTACGATGTGCTGCAATGCTTCTCCATAAGTAATTACAACCCTTGGTGCAGTAGTTGGTTTTGGAAGAGGGGCATTGCTTACAGTCATTTCGTGAATACCCATTGCCGTTTTATCGGCATCGGATATTTTTACATTATTTATTAAATAATTGTTGTAAACCAATGCCAGTGCAGGCGAATACAACGCTTGTTCTTCATTACGATCTTTGGTAGTTTGTGAATTTTTGGTCATTTTTGCAACGGAAGCTTCATATTTAGGTGTCCAAGCGGTTTGGTACCCCACTATGTCCGTTACTTCTAGCGCTGTCATGCCATACGTGGATACACCTTTTGCTAAAATAAGAGCTACGGTTGTTTTTTGACGAAGGTGGAATTTTGAGGCCAAAGAAGGCATACTATATATTTCCATAATATTAATTCGAAACTAGTTTTTGTTATAAAGTTCCGACCCTAAAGGTCAATGAATTAAAATGGTTCTACCTAATCTATTTTTATAAAAAAACACCGAAAAAACATAGTACCAAATAAGCATATCTGTAACGAAGGCTAGTATCAATGCTTTACGTTTTTTGACCCTTCAAAATTTTAACATTAGGAGCGCTCGTTTTAACAACGATGTAGCAAAAGTTACCTTCAAATAGGGCTGATTGCTTAATAAATTACGCGGATAGCAACCTAAATTACGCAGTTTGTAGGGCAAATCACGCTGTCCACGTCACAAATCACGCGTGATTTGTGACGTGGACAGCCACTTTAGTTACGTGTAAGGCATGTTCCGCCACGAGAATGGGCGACCACGCCCTAGAGATGCGCTTCCACGCTACGTGGAAGGCTGTCTTTGTCGTTCGAATGCGCGTCTATGCCCTGGAGATTGCCGTGCACGCTACAAATCACGCGTGATTTGTAGCGCAACACGCCGAATTAATGACGCAACCCGCGTGATTTATGGCACATCCGGCAAGTTGTAACCTGCAACCTGCGTGATTAGTGAGAGATTAAGCGGAGATGGTGTAAAATAAAGTAAGGAACTAATTAGACAGGAGGAACTGTTACCATAATACCGTAACAAGATTGTTGTAAAGAGAAAACTTAGTATCGGTTGTGATAATGGATAGATTATCTGTGATTGAAGTGGCAATAATAAGCCTATCGAAAGGGTCTTTGTGATTGGGGAATAAAGGCAGGTTGGCAAAAGTTTCAAGATAACTGGGAGAAATAGGCAATACTTCAATTTTAGCAGCTATTGTTTCATTATAGAAAGTTTGAATGGTCTTACCGAGTTTCATTTTTCCAATATTTACCTTGATAGTAACTTAAAAAAAAGAAACCATACTAACAAAAATATTATTTGTTGGGTCATCTATCAGTTGTAAAGCCTTGTCTGATAGGGCAGGGTGATTTTCTATGCACCAAAGCAAAGTATGGGTATCAAGTAGTAGGTTCATCTTTAAAAACATCAAAATGGTCATCAATAGGGTCGTCGAAGTCAGGCGCCATATATAGGATGGTTCCTTTGCCATATCCAGACCTCCTAAAGGTGCTTGGTTCCTCTTTTTCGGGTACTGCAGTTACTTCATTTGTAAAAGTAACCAATACCTCAGTAGGTGTATCTATGGGCGGCTGCTCGTACAGTTCAATCTTGCCATTATTGTACAAGCCTCTGATTGTTGTGTACATAATAAATACGTTTTTACAAATATAAGTGATAAAAGATTGTCTGAACCTTGGTTGGGAGAAATGTCTGAACCTCGATTTATGAGATTTAGAGG
>CAISCV010000017.1 GCA_903883945.1 uncultured Chitinophagaceae bacterium
ACTACTATCGGATATAGGTGTATTGTTCAGTGTCCATTTGTAAGTTGGATGTGACCCCGCATTTTGAATATTATCTGGCGCTAAGGTCGCACTATTTTGCAAGCCTGCTGAACAGAAAGGGTCATGTGCGAGATTAGCAGTAAAAATTGGTATAGCCGGATTCATCTGTATAGAACTAGTTGCACTATCGGTGGTAACACATTTAAAAGAAGTAACCATTACCACACTCACAATATCGCTGTCCTTTAGCAAGCCTTTACTGATAAAAGTAGCAGTGTCGTTGGTGGGATTAAAGGTTAGAAAGCTACTATCTTTCATGGGTACCCCATTTATAAACCAAGTGTACAACGCAGTTTTGGCACTGATAGTATCTGCAACAGCTGTAAATAATACCGTATCCTTCACACCCAAACGTTGTAATATACTGTCGGGACACAAGGAACTTTGTGAAGCAACTAAACTAATGGTTGGTGTAATCGTTGTGGTCACACCCAACGTAAGTATATTGCTTGTATCGTGCAACGGTGGGTTGGCCGAGAGTAACAACGAATCATAACTGAGGGTATCTCTATAATAATACTGGCAACTATTTGTTTTGGAGACCAACAATATGGCACTTATCACATCGCCAGGATTGGTATTAAGGTCTACAAATATTTTGGGTGCGGTAGAGGTATCGGTATAAATGGTTGGGTCATCGTAGGCAGGCGTACCTCCAGAACTATTGGTAAACCATACAATTTTATACTTAGCAGAGGAGTCTGCCAATGGGCTAGGACTTAGCACCGCCGTAAAGGTATCTTTTATACCACTACATACACTCGTATCACCCTTGATGGTTATTTTGGGGATAGCTACCGAGTCTAAGCCAGAAACAATTATACGGATGGTATCTAGCGGATTTACCAAACAAGGGATATTACTATTTACCGTGAATAACAAAGTGTCTTTGCCTATGGCAATATTACTATCTATATAAGTGGTGTCGTAAGAAACAACTACCCCATTCTTTATCCATGAATAACTATCGGAGCCTTGCGATTGGTTGGGTGATGCATGAAAACGGGTGCTGCTTCCTTTGCAAAAAGCTACATGTACTACAGACGAATCGAGATTGCCACTTGTATCTCTACCCAACGTGTCATAGATAGGAAGGGATAAAGAATCGGCGGTTATTTGAACGCGCATAGGAATAGGTACAGGCTGAATAGTAGGGCGATAGCTACGAGCGTAAACAGAGTCGTTCGTTACACATTTACTAGGTTTAGACCCTAGAAGAAAGACGGCATCGCCATTTGTCATATATTGGGTTACTGTTTTAGCTTGGGTGGTATCAAGTATCGTGGTATCCCCTGTAGTATAGTTATGGTACATCCAGGTAAAAGTAACACCGCTAATGTTAGCATTAGATCTGGTAAAAGTGATGTTTTTGGGACATTCGTTCGCTGTGTCTTTTTTGCCGGTTGCTGTGTCCTTAAATATGATTAGTCCTGGGTTTTGCGATACTGAAAAGCCATAAGATAGAACCGAAGAAATTTGAAGATTATCAATCCATCCTTGTATGGTAGACACATTGCTTAAAGGGTTTTCATTGCCTTTAAATGTGTTCACATCCCAATCACTTGTTGTTGTTACATAGGGGAAGTCTATGGGTTTTGTTAAGGTAGCTTCTACTTGTTCGCTTATTGATAATAAAGAACCTTTGTAGGTAAGTTGAGGAGGGGAGGGGAGAATGGAATCGGTTGGTGGAGTTTTTAAGCTATCCACTAGTTCTAACATAGATTGAGGGATAATATAAAAGTGCGTGATAAAGTTGCCCTTCAAATCTACTGCAGGTGCCTGTTTATTTATACTACTATTTTTGTCCTCATCGTTGTATATTAATATTTGAGACCCATAATATATATTCTTGAAAGGATTGATATTGGGCAAACAAAATTTTCCAGAACCTAGTCCCCAAGAGGTAACGCCATTTTTTACATGTTGGGCATCTAAGTTGCCATCATATATTACCGTACCACTAATATTGGCATATTGATCCGGACCATTTACTTCGTCGCAATGGTTTTTGCCCACAACCACCAACTGTATATAGTCGTTACCAGGGAGCTTACCTTTTGATAGCTGCGTAGTAACTACCTTAAGTTTCTGAGCCGTAGAGGAAATGCCAATAGAGAGAAGTAGGAGTAACAGTATATTCTTTATCATAATGTACAAACATTGTAATGGGCGAAAGTATTACTAATTTGTTTTCGATCCTTTACTTTTATTAAAAAAACTACCTTATTTACCTAAAAAGTGAGTAAAATCATAACTATAATTTCGTAAATACCAAAGATGTTCACCAATGTGTATACCACGGGCGATTGATTTTACCACAAGTAACACAATGGGAGGAAACAAAAGGAAAACAAAGAACGATGAGATTCCATCAAAAACATATGTGTTCTTAGTTGAAATCCTTGTGTTCGTTGTCCGGCGTAATTGTAATTATTTTAGTTTAATACCTACACTATTCAACTTATTTTATAAACTAATTGTAAGGTTTGTATAAGGAAAATATTATTTATTTTATTTATTTAAAAATAAACCAATATTTATCCGTATCAAACCCCCAACTTTGCCTTTTCATAATTGAGATTGCAATTTGAAGTCTTCCATTCTTAAACAATAATCTCTAGTTCTTTGAACATAGCATTGATTTTTCAACGTATAGTATTTAGCTTTCTGATTAAAATGTATAGACATTAAATCAAAGTGTAGACACTTTGATAGGGAATATGATATTAAATACCCAATAGTTAAAGCTTTGGGTACAAAATGTCCTAAAATAGTTATTTAATTTGTTAGTTATACATAATATATAAAGTAATCAGAACTGAAATTACCATAAGTTGAAGTAAAATCGAGCTAAAAAAACTTAAAGTGTCTAGACATTGATTCAAAGTGTAGACACTTTAATGAAAAAATTGGATAGTTTTTAAGTAAATACTATCCTATTCAATAAAAAAACAAATCTCTCCCTCTATTTTCTGTATGGATGGCTTACGAAAACAAGGTTCAAATGGTTGTATCAATTCATTTTTAATCAAGTTTAAAACGTAACATTATGTCACAAGGGGTATTAAATTTTTCAACGTTATCAGTTCCAAAAATTGTTGCAAGAACAAGGGAAATAGTAGATGCAATGACAGGCAATACCAACTATGCCACATCAAGCCCATCGTTGATTAGCGTAACAGCTTCAGTAGATTTGTTGGAAAAGAAATTCAATTTATCGCGGCGTAAAGGGAAGGCATTAACAGATGCCATGAAGTTGCAACTGAAAAGCCATAGGGCTTTGATGGTATTGTTATTGGCTTATGTGCAGCAAGCAAGTGGAGGAGATGCCTTAAAAATACAAAGTGCTGCAATAGAAATAAAAGGGAAGCCTACTCCTCCTGTATTATTAGGAAGAATACAGAATTTGAGGGGACGCCCTAGTCAAATAGATGGAGCTTCAGATTTGTTTTGGTTTACCGAGTCATTAGCAAGAACCTATGTTATACAAATAAGTAATGATGATATTGTTTGGAGCGACAGAGAAGAATCACCCACAAAGGCTGCCGTGCACATAACAGGCCTGGTACACGAAAGCTTTTCTCATTTTAGGGTTGCAGGAGTTAATGCAGCTGGAAGAGGTGCCTATAGTAGTTCCATCAGAGTAGGTGCTGGATAAGGGGGGAGATTTAAGTAACAGTTTATATATTACCTACAACAAAACAAAAAGCGTCTGCTAGCAAGTGGGTGCTTTTTTTATTTAGATATTAAGACCTGCAAATAGTCTTTTTTCTTCGCCATTCTCATCATCAACCTCCTCTTTTCTATAAATTTACCGCTTAATAGTTAGCTTAATGCAAGTAGACAAGACCACGCTGCAAGATATTTCGATTTTTCATAGAGAAGAAGAACAGTCTGTTTTTTATCACCTTAACAGAACCCAAACCAACGGGGGGAGAGAATACCTCCGTTACTTATTGTCTAAACCACTCAATTCTATTGCAGACATCAATGATGCTCAAAACACAATAAAAGATTTGTTGCAAGCGCATAAACTCTTACCAGTAACCATTACCAATGGTACTATTATGGTGTTGGAAAGCTTTCTCGATGCAGGTGTAGATAACTATCCTGCAACCCCCAATGTTATTAATTCTTTTACGTACAAATGGGGGAGTGCTGCTGATTATTCCATTACAAAATACTCTTCTTCACACTTTGTTGGTTTTGTAAAAGACCTGCAAACAATTGCAGCCACTTTGTTGTCCAATGCAAAAAGCAAACAACTAACCATCTGGTGCGAACGGATAAACGGATTGTTGCAACGCCCCGAATTGCAAACTATGCTGCAATGGCAGCGAGACAGAAAGCAATCCCCAAAAGAAGTTTTGTGGGTAGGACGCTTTCTGAAATTGCATTTTAAACAACAAACACAAGAATTGTTGGACATCTATAACAAACTAGATGCTTACACGAGTCTAGCACTTGCCTGTAAAGAATACCAGTTTGTTTTTCCTGTAATAAATGAAAGCAAAGAACCCTTTATTAAGGCTGAAGGGTTTTATCATTTATTAGTTAAAAAACCAGTTTGCTATGATGTAGAACTAAATAGAAACACCAACTTTATGTTCTTGACAGGCGCAAATATGGCAGGTAAAAGTACATTCATAAAGGGGGTGGGAATAGGCATTTATCTGGCACATATTGGGATGGGCGTACCTGCGAAAGCCATGGAAATAAGTCTTTTTGATGGGTTGTTAACCAATATACAGGTAGAAGACAATATCATGAAAGGGGAGAGCTACTTTTTTAATGAAGTAAAACGCATTAAAAGAACTGTAGACAAACTAAGTGATGGTAAAAACTGGTTGATTTTGATAGATGAACTCTTTAAAGGTACCAATGTACAAGATGCCATGAAGTGTAGCCTTGCTGTAATCGAAGGACTTTGTAAAACAGGTAATGCCTTGTTTGTTTTGTCTACGCATCTGTATGAAATAGCCGAGCCATTGAAACAATATTCCAATATAGACTTTAGGTACTTCGAAACAAGTGTAGAAAATGACCAATTGGTGTTTGGCTATCACTTGCAAAAAGGAGTAAGCAACGACCGGTTGGGATATCTTATTTTAAAAAGGGAAGGCGTGATAGAAATGCTTGAAAAGTTGTAGGTAGAGGTGCAATTTTTTTTTGGTGTGTAAATTAATAAAGAATTTTGGCAGGAGAGGGGCGAGCATTGGGTTCTCTTTTACAGTTTAGGTACTTTCAACCACTTGAGACTGACGAAGAAAAAAGTTCCCAAAAAGTAAAAATTACTACGAAATTCACACTAAATATCCCCAAAAACTACTTTTTTCTTATTTTTTTAGATAAAAAGTATGTTTTATTTGTCAAAAGCAGCATTGGAACAGAAAAATTGTCTAATTTAGTGGGATAAATTTTATCTCTAATGAATGAACAAGCAATTATATATGGATGCTTGCGAAAAGATCCTCTCTGTCAAAGGGAGTTATACAACCATTTTAGCCCTAAAATGCTAGCTGTTTGTTATCGGTTTTCTACTAGCAGAGAAGATGCCGAAGATATGTTGCAAGAAGGGTTTATTAAGGTGTTTACGATGTTGCATACTTTTGAAGGAAAGGGTGCATTTGAGGGATGGATAAGGAGAATTTTGGTACATACCTGCATTAACTTTTTAAAAAGAAACAAGAAATTCAGTGACAGCATCGGATTGGAGTTTGCAGAGGAATTAACCGCAAAGGAAGAATCATTTGCTTCGATTATGCAAGGAAGACAAGTGGTAGAATGCATCAGAAGTTTGCCGATAGGATATAGAACAGTACTGAACTTATACGCTGTTGAGGGATATAGTCACAAAGAAATTGCAGAATTACTTGATGTGGCAGAGAGTACTAGTCGGAGTCAGTATACGAGAGCGAAAGTATTGTTGGAAAAGGTACTGTTACAGAAAGAAATAATAGGAGATAAGAATACAACAATAGGTTGGCTTTCTCCAGCACAAAAATAGAAAGACATTGCACAAATGAGCGAAGAAAATAATTTTGATAATTTAGAACAATTCTTGCAATCAGAGGCGGACAATCAAAAGATGTATCCTTCTGATGCTGTTTGGTCTAATATTTCAAAACAAATTCAAGCAAAAAAATCATGGCCGGCACTTACTATCATCAGTTCAATTATTTTGGCAACATTGGGTATAGCTACTTTGTTGAATTATCCACCCGAAAATCCACTAAGTAAATTTCATTTTTCTATCAGCAACCATCCAGTTAATACCATTTCGCCTACAACTAACACAAGCCAAACCTTTAAAGCAAATGTTCAAAATAGTCTATTGCCTGTAAATTCTAAAGCAACAAGCAAAATCGTAAATACCGTCAACCTACACCAAGGTAACAAGGCTATTCTTTCATTCAATCAGTTATCTTCCGACTTAGTAGATATTGAAGCTAACAAACAGGACAACAATCATGCTTTAGAAACTACTGAACATTCACAAATCAATAAACCTTTTGAGAATGGGGTATTAGCGTCAGTTGGGATTGTTAATTTGTTGGATAATCAATCAAAAATAAACAAAAGCTTAAAGAAAAACAACCCGGTTATAAACGGTGAAGCTACTAGCGGAGAAGACAATCTTATCGGTAAACTAGATTATGAAGTGTATGGTACTCCTTCTTTTAGCTTCAGAACATTATCAGAGGATAAAGCAGTAAATGGAGGGGTGGGTACTTCATCTGCAAACAATAAGGTGAATCAAATAGCAGGTTTGGGTAGTGAATTGGGAGTAGGATTGAGGTACAAATCTTCTTCAGATTTTACGTTAAAGTTTGGTATTCAGTTCAATATCAGACAATATTATATAGATGCACATAATTCTCAGGGATTGGCAACCATTGAGGTACTACAAAATAATAAACTCGATTCTATAAATGTGGCATCTAAATATAGTAATAGCGTAGTTGGTTCTGAAACAAGGTTAAATAATAGGTTATATCAAGTCTCAATCCCAATTGGGTTGGAGTGGAATGCATTTCATTCTAAGCATGTAGGGCTAAGTTTAAGTGCTTCTATACAACCAACTTATTCTCTTAATAAAAATGTGTACATCATTTCTACCGATTATAAGTACTACACAAATGGAGAGTCGCTGTTTAGAAAATGGAATGTTAACAGTGCCATTAGCGCCAATATTTCCTATAAGTTAAAAAATACAACCCTTTACATTGGACCGCAAGTACGTTACCAACACTTACCAACTTATGTAGACAAATACCCTATCAAAGAATATAGGGTAGATTATGGCGTAAAGCTGGGTATTATAAAATCGATTCGATAAAATTTTACACTATTTTTTACTGGTTCTTGAATAGTTTTGCACAATGAGACAACTACTTTTTTTATCGTTGTTACTATTGGTAATAGTAAACGGTTGCAAACCAAAAAAAGACAATACCCCATCAGTACCAGAAAAGGCGAATACCTATGATACATCTACTTTTTATGATGTAAAAGGCTTTTTTGAAAGTGAAATAAATGATGTAAAGGCATCTCCTTACTTTATTTCTTCCAAAATTATAAAAGACAACAAGAAAAAAGATTCTTTAGCAATTACAAACAAAGACTTTGTTGTATTGGCAAAGCAGTTTTTAGATAAGGACATTACTCAAAAGGAGATCAAACATTTTTATAAAGAAGATATATTCAGAGATTTAACTACTAAAAGTATAACTTTCAGTTATACAACTAGAAACCAAGAATTAGAAATCCAGAATTTGGATGTTTTGCTCGATGAAGAGACAAATAAAGTGAAATTTGTGTTTATTAGAACGTACAAGAAAGAAGGAGGTGCTTCTGTTTTTACACAAATGAATTGGTACAAGGGGAATAGTTTTTTAATAAATACAACGGTCATTAAGAGCGATGCAAGTAAATCTACCTCCCAACAATATGTAAACTGGCATTATTAGTATTATGAATAAATATTCTTGCAAACCTTCTCTCTTTTTCAGCGTTCATTTATTTAGATGACACAAGAACAGTTTAAAAATATAGCCCACACTATTCCCCACGAACCGGGCATCTATAAATACTATTCTGAAAACGATCAGTTATTATATGTTGGTAAAGCAAAAGACTTGCGGAAGCGTATTGGGTCATACTTCTCTAAAAGCTTGGATAACTTCAAGACGCAGCAACTAGTTAAGAAAATTCATCACTTGGCCTTTACAATCGTAGATAGCGAACAAGATGCTTTCTTATTGGAAAATGCACTGATAAAAGAATACAAACCCCGTTATAACATCAATCTTAAGGACGATAAAACTTATCCTTTCATTGTAATTAAGAAAGAACCTTTTCCCAGAGTTTTCTTCACAAGACGAAAACTAAATGATGGTTCTGAATACATTGGACCTTTCACCACACAAGACACCGTTAGAGACCTGCTTACCTTCATAAAGGAATACATACCCTTGCGAAACTGTAAATTACCCTTAACAGAAGCCAATATTAATAAAGGGAAGTTTAAAGTTTGTTTAGAATATCATTTGGGTAATTGTAAAGGTCCCTGCGAGGGGTTCCAATCCTTTCAAGACTATAGTGAAGGCATTCAGCAGATGAGAGATATGCTAAAAGGGAATGTTGGCGCTGTTATTACTAATTATAAGAGGCAGATGCAGGAATTTGCCGTTAGTATGGAGTTTGAAAAGGCAGAGATGTTGCGTAAGAAGATTGAACAATTAGAAAATTATCAATCAAAGAGCGTAGTAGTAAGTAAGCACCTCACGAACCTTGATGTGTTTTCTATCCTAAGAGATGAAAATATTGCCTATGTAAACTATTTGATGGTGCAAGCCGGAACCATTATCCAAACGCATACGGCGCAGTTGGAAGCGCATCTAGATGAATCTGATGAGGAGGTATTGACATTCGCTATTCTCAATATGAGGGATCGGTTTAATAGCCAGAGTCAAGAAATAATAGTGCCTATTCCTATTTCTTTTCCAGATGAAAGAGTTGTAATTACTATGCCAAAAGTAGGAGATAAAAAGAAACTACTTGATCTTTCACTTAAGAATGTAAACTATTTTCAAGATGAACTACGGAAGAAGAAGATTTTGCACCTTGAAGGGAAATCCGATTGGGAAAAGAAAAATGTATTGTATCAATTGCAAGAATATCTGCAATTGCCTGTTGCACCTGTGCATATTGAATGTTTTGACAATTCCAACTTTCAAGGAAGTTTTCCTGTGAGTGCAATGGTTTGTTTTAGAGACGGAATGCCTAGTAATAAAGATTACAGACATTACAATGTAAAAACAGTAGAAGGTATCAACGACTTTGCTACTATGAAAGAAGTAGTTGGTAGACGATATAAAAGATTGCTTTTAGAAGAACAAAACCTTCCTCAACTAGTGATAATAGATGGAGGTAAAGGGCAACTTGGTAGTGCAATGGAAGCTATCACAGAACTAGGACTAGTTGGACAAATGGTAGTAGTGGGATTAGCAAAGAATGAAGAAGAGATATTTTTTCCTGGGGATAGCGAATCTAAGAAATTACCTTGGGATAGTGATAGCCTTAAGCTAATACGTCGCATCAGGGACGAAGTACACCGTTTTGGTATTACCTTCCACCGCAATAAGCGTAGTAAAGGAACTTTCAAGAACGAGTTGGAAGAGATTAAAGGGATTGGGAAACAGACAGCTGAAGAGTTGCTGAAAATATTTAAGTCTGTGAAAAATATTAAACTTAAATCTGAGAAAGAACTTGCTGATAGCGTTGGCTTGGCAAAAGCAAAGCTTATTCTCAATCACTTTAATCCAACAATTGTATAAGAACAAATTATGGAAGAGTACATAAACATAGGAAAGATTGTGGCCACTTTTGGTTTGAAAGGAGAGTTGATTTTACAACACAGTCTTGCAAAGAAGTTAGTATTAAAAGGAGTGGAAGCAATTTTTGTCGAACAAGTAAAGGGGAGTTATCTTCCATTTTTTCCATTAAATTCTAAAGCAAAAACACACGATGAAACATTTATTCAGCTTGAGGGTATCCTTACTAAAGAAAGGGCACATCGATTAATTTCTAAACAAGTTTGGCTGTTGGATGCAGATTTCAGAAGGCTAGCAGGCACATCAAGTCCTATTTCACTATTAGGATACAAACTATTTAATGACGATGGTTATATAGGCAACATAGAAGAAGTAATAGAACAACCACACCAAGTACTATTAAAAATAACATACAAGGGTAACGAGGCACTTATTCCACTTCATGATGAAACCCTGAAGAATATAAATCGTAAGAAGGGGGAAGTATATCTAACACTTCCAGATGGTTTATTGGAGATTTATGCTTAATGAAATTGAGTTGAATTAAGTATTATAGCAAAATTAGTTTATGAAAAGTAATCTGCGATTCGTATTTATCACTAATAGAGGTGAGTATAAGTAGATTGTAATCTAGGTGATTAATCCATTTTTAAGTAAAATGTAATAGTGTGATTATAAATTGGCTTTATTTAATAATTGGATAGTTTTTATATTAATTTTCTGATTTCGTGAAAGGGTTTCCAAAAATAAAGTGATTGAATTTGATGATGATACAGAACAGATTCTAAGTGTTAGTTGCTATTCTGAAGTATTGTTTTTTTTAAATAATATGTTGTTCTTTTGTGTTTAGTAAATTGTTAAATTTATTACCTATCCTGAATATTTAAAAAGGCAATGAATTAAAAAACTTTTACTTTAGCCCCCTTATGAGTGAATCTGTACAAAAATATTTATGGAAATTGTTACTTGCTCAAGCATCCGTAAAATATGTTTTGTATTTTGGTACGGTACTGACTATCTGTACTTTATCTATATTACCCGCTTTTTTCGATAATATTGAACATCGGCATGGTATTGTAATAAACGATTGGGTATTACAATGGCTACCTTCAATCAATTTGTCTGTTCCAATATTTGTCGTAATCTGGTCAATGGCATTTTTGACGGCAATAAGGTGTCTGCAAAATCCGTACACTCTGGTACTAATGATTTGGAGTTTTCTTTTCTTAACGCTCTCTAGAATCATCACTATTTCACTCGTACCTTTAGATGCGCCAATAGGATTGATACTGTTAAAAGATCCACTTTCAAATTCATTCTATCGTGGTCCATTTATTACCAAAGATCTCTTTTATTCTGGACATACGTCTACCCAGTTCCTTATGTTTTTATGCTTACAAAAACGATGGGAAAAGGGCATTGCCCTCTGTTCTACATTAGCAATTGGGATAATGGTTCTCATTCAACATGTGCACTATTGTATTGATGTTTTAATTGCACCATTTGGTGCATACTTAGCGTATTATTTAGCTAAGAAAATAGTAGATTGGGCATTCACAAATGTTAAGTTGTAAATTAAGGAGCCAATAAACGACAATCTAAATTTTAAAATAATGGTTTATCTTAAATGTTGGTATTATAATGATTTAAAAATAAATTAATTATTTCAATCCGCTATAAAAGCAGTTAATTTATATACCTCTTTTTTTTAGAGAAAGTCTCCTTGGTTAATCTCCTCCTTCTTGTGTTTGCCAAGTGCCTCAGCTGAATCGATATGTTTTAAATCAATTATAATGCAGAAAATTTGCCACAAACAAAATAAAGAATAGGAAAATACCATTACGCTTGTAGCTAGTACTGCAGCCTTAAAAGTAAAAATGCCATTAGAGAATTTATACATAACTAATAGGTCATATACTACTATTAATATCAAACTGAGTGTAAGAGAACCAAATACCCGTATTACCTGTCGTTTGGGAGAAAGTAAGTTTATTTCTTTTTGTAACGTAGACTTTTGTTCATCGTTTTTTCTGATCGATTGTCTAAGGTGTGAGGTTTTCTCTCTGGACTGTCCTTTTATTTTATTGTGACTGTCTTGCATCATGAAATTAAGATGCTTTACTTTATCCACTTTTTTCTTTCGATGTAAATCTATTCCATCTGCAAAAACGCCAATCAACAATGTTATTGCAGGCGCTACGAATCCTAATACTCCAATAATTACCCTGCTATATAAATCTATGATGTCTCTCAAGAATTTTCCGTTTGGATTTGTAAATTTAAATGCTTTGATTCGAAGTTTCAAATTTTAGCTTATAATGAGAAGGATGTTTTCCAATTTTAAAATAGATATGCGTTGTTTGACTTGAATAAAATAGGGGTAATTCTCATGTCATAAGTAAATAAATAAGGGCCGTGAAGAATCACAGCCCTTTTTCAACCCTAAACCCTTAAAAAACGAGGTAAAGATAGGTATCACTATTTTTTATTATTAAAAAAAGATTAAAAAGTGATTAAAAAATTATATTTCATGCTAGAATATTTCCAACTTCGAAAAGAAAAAGTCTCCTTCTATCTTTGCATTCTCATCACTGTCGCTTCCATGAACTGCATTCTCTCCAATGGATGCCGCAAAGTTTTTACGTATAGTTCCTTCTGCCGCATTTGCAGGATTTGTTGCACCAATTAATGTTCTAAAATCTTCTACTGCATTTTCTTTTTCCAGGATAGCAGCTACTATTGAACCACTACTCATAAACTCTACCAACTCACCAAAGAAACCACGCTCTCTATGCACATCATAAAACAAACCCGCTTGTTCTTTAGTTAGTTTTGTCCATTTCATTGCTTTAACACTGAATCCAGCCTTTATAATTTGGTCTAGAATTGCCCCCGTGTAACCTTTGCTTGTAGCATCAGGTTTAATCATTGTGAATGTTCTGTTACTCATAAATACATTTTTTAATGGCTGCGAAAGTAATGGAAATGTTTTGCTTAGGTGTTAACATTACTTAGTAATTCCATTAATCTTTTTTACAAAGTAGAGCTTTTTATTTTCTTGATAAAGTACAGATTGGTCAGTAGTACTTTTAACAGGTTCTATAATAAAATCATTAAAAAGTTTTGACTCTCTATCAGATAGATGACTCATCAGGTCATTTGGATGTTTAATTAATAAGCTGCTAAAATGATACATACTTTCATAGCCTTTAAAGAACATATCACTAGGTCTGCCATTCAATTGATTCTTATAATTGGTAGTTAATGTTACAGCTACAGGTTGTGTACGTACAAAGTTGTAGGGTGTACTATATATAATATTTACGCCATTACAGTCGCTGCCATCCAGGTCTTTAAGTCCATCCCAGGTAGGCATTCCCATTACAGTACAATCATAATTACTGTTTGCAGCAAGCGTTTTTACAAGCTTTATACCAAATGCCTCATTTAAACTACCACATATTATAGTATTGGTGGTGGTACTATCCAGATTCTCTAATAAAGACTGGGTGGTATAAGGTTCTTCTAGAACAACAGTTTGGTAAACAAATGATGGTATTGAGCTAGCTTTCCCAGCTTCTCTAAAGTAATATTGTACTAAATCTTCTAATTGTCCCTTTCTTTTTACGTATACTATGTGTGTTGAGGATAGATTCTTTTGAAGGTATTTATATATCTGCTCAATGTGGGTTTTAAGGGATGAATTAATCATTACAAAGAAGGGATTGTTGGTTACACCGCCATCATTTGGATAGGTAGACGAAATAAGTGGGATGTTTCGGTGTTGGGCTATTTCAGCAAGAGGCGCAATATCTTGTCGATTATTAAAAGCAGCAATGATCATATTGACACCTGCAAACTCTGGCTTTCTAATGATGGTATAGATACTTTCACTGCCTTTACTATCATAAAACAAGACATCCAGATTTTTATCTTCAGATTCTAAACTATCTGCCGCCATCATAACTCCATTGTAAAAGTCTAGACCTGAGAGCATATTCTTAGGTAAATTACTCAACCCTAGTTTGTAATCGCTTCCTTTAAAGGCACTATCCAAGTAAATAGGAGCAAATACGGCGACCTTCAGTCGTTGTTGCGAGAATGAATCTAAAGAAATGATTATCAAAACTATCAGAAGTGTCTGAGCAATTGCAAATCGTTTAATGGAAAACATATTTCTCTTTTAATAGTGACAGTGATCAGTAAACAGTGAACAGTGAACAGTTATCAGT
>CAISCV010000018.1 GCA_903883945.1 uncultured Chitinophagaceae bacterium
CCAATGTCCAAAAAAGAACAATAAAATAATAAGCATCAGTAAGCGGTTAGTTGAATGTTGGCTGGAAAGATATGGGATTAAAGTAAATAAATTATTTTTTAACCCTTTTTTTATAACACTAAATGTGGTTTGTATAATGTTGAATTTCCAACAAGGTATTATTATTTAACAGGTATATCGAACTTTTAAAAAGGGTAGTCATATTTTCAAAAAGGCATACCATCCTTTCAAAATGGTATGTCAACTTTCCAACATCGATAGTCAACTTTTCATAATGGTATGTAATCTTTCCAAAAAGGGTAGTCATCTTTTCAAAAAGGTATGTCATCTTTTCAACATCGATAATCAACTTTCCAAAAAGGCATGTCAACTTTTCAAAATGGTTGTGCTGCACAATTAGATAGAATGGCAATAGATAATTTTACAAAGAATCAATTCTACGCATACAGCACTTCAATCATTTCCTTATATCTATCCGCAATAACCTTTCTTTTTAAGCTGAGCTTGGGCGTTAACTCGCCAGATTCTATGCCCCATTCTTTAGGTAATAGTACAAACCTTTTTACTCTTTCTACTTGATTAAATCCTGCATTATAGGTTTCTACTATGCGTTCCAAATGACTAATAACAGTTGGATGTTTTATTATTTCTTCATCCGTCAAACCAACAATGTGGTGGTCTTTCATCCATTCTTTCAATACCTCAAAGTTGGGAACTATCAATGCCCCTACAAACTTTTGCTCGGCACCGACTATCATTATCTGCTCTATAAAAGGACTTTCTTTCAGCTTATTTTCCAATGGCTGAGGCGCCACATATTTCCCTCCACTTGTTTTGAAGAGTTCCTTCTTTCTATCTGTAATCTTGAGGTTGCCACCATCCCAAACACCAATATCGCCTGTGTGTAGCCAACCATTTTTAATTGTTTCGGCAGTGAGGTCGGGACGTTTATAATAGCCTTGCATTACACAAGGGCCCGTTACCAATATCTCGCCATCATCGGCTAGTTTCACTTCAATCCCATTCAATGGCGGCCCAACCGTTCCAAACTTATGTGCACTTAATTCCTTTCGGGTCACAGTAATAACAGGACTGTTTTCGGTAGGACCATAACCTTCATAAACAGGAATTCTTGCTGCATTAAAAATGCGCATCAGTTTTAGTTGACATGCTGCACCACCCGTAACAATAAAAGAAATATTGTCACCCAATGCCGCTCGCCACTTACTGAAAACAAGTTTGTTGGCAATGGCAAGTTGCAAATTATACCACCAGCCACCATCTGTTTGGTTATTGTATTTGCCGCCCAGACTAACCGACCAAAAGAACAATCGACGCTTTATTCCTGTCAGTTCATTGCCCTTGTGCATTATCTTTTCAAAGACTTTTTCTAATAAACGAGGCACCGTTGTGAACCCATTTGGTTTAATCTCTCTGAGATTATCGCCAATGGTTTCGAGGCTTTCTGCATAATAAATACTGATACCACTGTAGAGATAAATGTAGGTGACCATCCGCTCGAAGATGTGATTGAGCGGAAGGAAACTGAGTACACGCCAATCGGGACGGTCTTCAAAAGGGAAGCTTTCTTTACTAAGTACCACGTTGGCATAGATGTTTTCGTGACTCAAAACCACGCCTTTTGGTGTGCCTGTTGTGCCCGATGTATAAATGATAGTTGCGGTATGCGAAGTAGGGATGCCTTGCTTTAATACCTGCATCTTTTCCCTGCTTTCATCTGTGGCAAGGGCGAGAATCTGTTGCCAGTTGTCTGCTCCTTCTATTTCATTAAATGTAAATATTTTAATTAAGGAAGGAACATTAGAGCGTATGTCTATTATCTTTTGTAGCAACTCGGCATCACTCACAAACATATATTTCACCTGCGCATCATTCAGGATGAATTCTATTTCGGGCAGACAAGTTGTAGGGTAAATAGGGATTAGTATGGCGCCAATTTGTTGAACAGCCATATCCGTAATCACCCACTCAGGACGATTATTACTGATAATGCCAATCTTGTCAGCCCCCTCAGCAGTCATATCATTTCCGCTAATGCCGAGTGCAAGTAATCCTGCACTCAAAGTGTCTGCTAGATGTTGTACCTCAGG
>CAISCV010000019.1 GCA_903883945.1 uncultured Chitinophagaceae bacterium
CTCACATCTTTTAAATAATGTCCTACCTGGTGGAACATAGCAAATAACAACCCCTCCAACCGATGTAGTCGCCTGCTGAATATGCTTTTATCGAGCATATGCGGAACAAGCTTTGTTTGTCTCACATAACCAAGCGCGTGGCTCTGGTGACCTCCAAAATAAAGAGCTGATATGATTGCCGTAAATAACACTTCACTATCACTAATTCGCCTTCTGCTCTCTTCCGAATGATGAATACATTTCAACAGGTCATCGATCAAACAATAAATTCCTATAACTTTATCTTCTGTGAGCATAATATAGAGTCTGATTGTGTGGTAACTTTCTAAACTCTTTTTATGATCACTTATTTTATAACTAGCAACTTGCGCTAATTAATAATTAGAGAAGCAATTTACTGCAATTTTATCATTTATACAAACTGATATTGAAAATTATTCATACAAATCTCTCCCTACACAAGGTATCACAACTCCAACAGCTGAAATCCAACTTCTATTGCGTTCAGTTGGTCCTGTAGGCGTGCTTTGTGCGTATCTGTTATAAATACTTGCCCATCATCATCAGAACATACCCACTCAAGCAAATTATGCATCCGTTGTTCATCTAGTTTTTCAAATACATCATCCAGCAACAGAATGGGAGAAAATCCTCTCTTGTTTTTTAGTGTCTGCCATTCAGCTAGCTTTAATGCAAACAATAAACTCTTGCGTTGCCCTTGTGAGGCATCGTTCTTAAAGGTTGTTTCGCCCATTCGTATCAATAAGTCATCCTTATGAATACCTATTGTTGTTCTTTGCAAAACAGCATCTTTTTGTCTGGCTGTTCGAAGCAAAGACAGCATCTTACCCTTTTGCAAATCACTCTCGTAAGTAATAGATACCGAATCATCTTTACCGGCAATCCGCGTATAAAACGCAAGCACCAACTGTAGAAATGTTTCCATAAACTGGCTGCGCTGCGCATAAATCCATTCGCCATTCGAAGCAATTTGCGCATCAAACACCTGTAACAAAGCCTCATTAATACTCCCTTGTTCCGCCGCTTGTTTTAACTGGCTGTTTCGCTGTTGCAAAATTTTATTATAATCAATGAGATGTTGCAAGTAGCTACGATCTATCTGCGAGAGAATGGTATCTATAAACTTCCTCCGTTCTTCGCTACCGCCAATGATTAATGCAATGTCATCTGGCGCAATCATCACGCAGGGGAAACGACCAATATGCTCACTAAACTTTTTGTATTCTTCCCCATTCAGGCTAAATTCCTTCTTATTATTCTCACGAAGGATGGATATTACTTCTTGTGGCTCCTCACCCAGCAAAAAACGTCCTTGCAAACGCATGCCTGCCAACCCGTGATGCACATTCTGACCATCATTTCTGGTAAAGTAACTCTTGGTGAACCCAAGATAATAGATAGCATCGAGCAAATTCGTTTTACCACTTCCATTAGGCCCACAAATACCAATCACTTTCTCCGCAAAAGTAAATTGCTGTTGTATATAGTTCCGAAACTGTACTAAGGTTATTTGTTGCAACTGAAGCATTAGAGGCAAAGTAAAGGATTTAAGTAAAGACTTTTACTTAAGATATGCCCACTTCAAAATACTTGCGCACAAAGTTTCACATGCTGGCAATTACCACAACACTATTGCATTCCATCTACACTGATAGAAACCTTTCCGTTGGCTGTAATCATGGTTACTATTGCATTGGGTGTAAGGTTGATTTTGCCGGGTGTTAACTGATTTACTTTACCATTAACCCTAACTCCTTTGGTAGGTTGTGAATTGTTGAGGTAATTTTTCAATGTAGCTTCTCCCTGCAATAACTGGTCTTTGATGGAGTATCTACAGTTCTCTTTTATCTTTTTAGCTATCAATCCGTGTGCAAACCAATCACCAAGCGAAAGCAGTTTGCTTTTAGAATCGAGCACAAAATCTAGTTGATCAAAATATACTTCTTGTTTAGCTGTATCATAAGAAGGGATTCCTGCCAGATAAAACTTACCGGTTACAGAACCGGTCATATCTAATGCTACAATCATTTTTCCATCCTTTCCCCACAAAGCAACATCGGTGATGGTTACAGAACGACTGCCCGACTGAAAAGGTTTTCCAACGAAGTTTTGCTTCATCAACCCTGCGGCAGCTTCGTAGGTAACAATACTAGCAACACTTACCCCAAAATCGTCTGGCAACTTATCTGCTGCCAACAGAAGCAACTTATTCTTATCAAAACTGAGTGTAGGTTTAGAGTTAACGGCAGTTTCTAAGTAGGCTTTCATGCCCATTACAATACTTATTTTTTTGTTGGCAACTATTGCTTTATTGGTATATAACTCCAAGGGCTGCATGGCAAACCACACATGATAGTCGTTGTTTACCTGAACGGGCTTGCTTATCTGGTCTAATGCATTTAATACATAAGGCTTCAAATCAACCGATTTCTCAATGGATTCATCCACCATCTTTCCTAGTTTTCCTTTAAACAACCCAATGGCCGGATTAATAAGATAGGTAATGGGAATGTCCTTGCCTGCAATAGACACGCTTGGCGATTGCACCCAATCGATACTACCAATTTGTGTTTTGGTAGATAGTTTCCAATTATTAAATGCAACCAGACTACTCAATTTGATATTTCCATTCAGGTTTATTTCTTTGGTGTCATATAACGAAACACCAAACTTATCAATACCATAGCGCACTTTCACCCATATCTTCAAGGGTAGAACCATGTTCAGTTTCCCTGCGCTTTCAGTAATCTGAATGGGGGCTTCCTTCCAGATACGCATCATCAAATTATCGTCTTCTATTTTTTCATCGTCGTAAATCAGTCCATTCAAAAACTTATTGGTTTGATTCTGCAAGTCCGCAACGGCTACTTCTACCGGAAGATTCAGGTAAGAGGTTTGTTTGTCATACACCACTTCATTGCTATAACTAGGTGCAGGCTTGAGTGCTTCGATCTTTTTGGCAGTGCCACAGCTAAATAAAAAACCAATAACAAGTACGGTAAGATAAGAATAAAAAGAGTGCTTCATATATTAAATTGTATAAAATGAATTTAAGAAAGTATAAATTTAGAATTGACTATTATAAATCTTTATTGCTTTACCAAGATGCTTAGCAGAATGATTACTAAAGTTTACCCCTATGAAAAGAGGCACAAAAGAAGCTGTAAATATCTTCCCACTAATATTGTTGTTACTATTAAGTGTTGCAAGTCCTGCGATTGAACCTATAAACCAAATAAACATAGACGTATTAAAAACGTTTTGACCAGATTTGTATTTATTAAACTCCTTATACGCTTCAGGGTTGTGTAGCAACTTGTTACCCAATTCATTCATAGGAAAGATGTGTTCATTACAAACAAAGCTCCCACCACCCAAAAACAATTGATTGGGTTTTAGCGTATTACCACCTGTACTATCCTGTGCATACAAACCGAGTGCAGAACAAACTAGTATTGATAAAAATAGCGTCTTTAGCATTGTTATTTATTTCGCGCAAAAATAGCCTTGGCGGCTATATGACACTACGTTTAATGATGGTTTATGAATAATTTAATGCTACAAAACAGTTTTGTAGACTTAAAAAAGAACATAATGTAAATACGAGGTCATTTATTTCTCTAAAAACACACCTCGTCACGTGACGAGGTCGTTTATTTAACTTTAAAAGCATCTGTTAACGTTAACTGGTATGTTTTTTTATACTAATAAAGAAGCTAGATTGATTGAAATAGATATAATTTTATGAGAAGGCTCCTTTATATTTGCCCCCCAACAATGGATCGCTAGCTCAGTTGGTTTAGAGCACCACGTCGACAACGTGGGGGTCACTGGTTCGAGCCCAGTGCGGTCCACTTTTCAGTGAGCAGTAAACAATAACCAGTGAACAGTTTTAAATATTTGATTTTTAATTTATTCTAAAATTAATAAATTACTATTTATTCAAAGACATCATCCAGTTCATTTCATCAACTTTTTATTACCCCCAACTTTTTACATCGCAATGTTCACAGCTCACTGATTACTGTTTACTGAATACTGTTAAAGTCTCTGCTTCAACACATTTATCATCTCTGGTTTCCAACTGCTAAATGTATTGTTTAGTATGTGCGTGCGCGCTTGGGTAACCAGCCACAGATAAAACGCCAGATTGTGGATACTAGCAATCTGCAAAGCCATTATCTCATTAGCAACAAACAAATGCCTCAAGTATGCTTTGCTGTAATACTGGCTGGTAGGGCAAGGGATGCCATCGTCGATACAACTAAAATCGGTTGCCCATTTCTTATTGCGGATATTAATTACGCCTTTAGACGTAAACAACATACCATTGCGCCCATTACGGGTAGGCATCACACAATCAAACATATCGACTCCCAAAGAAATGTTTTCTAAGATGTTCCAAGGGGTACCAACGCCCATCAGGTAACGGGGCTTTTCGGCAGGAAGAATATCGCAACACAACTCTGTAAAGTCATACATCATCTGCTCGGGTTCGCCCACACTTAGTCCGCCAATAGCATTACCTACGGCATTCTTGCTAGCTATATATTCGGAGGAAGCCTTTCTTAAATCTTGATACGTACTGCCTTGCACAATTGGAAACAGGTTTTGGGTGTAGCCGTATTTGTCGGGCGTTTCATTCAACCTGTTAAAACACCTGTCTAGCCAACGGTGCGTGAGTTCCATGCTCTTTTGTGCATATTTATATTCGCTAGGATAGGGCGGACACTCATCGAAAGCCATAATGATATCCCCTCCAATGCTGCGCTGAATGTCCATCACTTTTTCGGGGGTAAACAAGTGCCTGCTACCATCTATATGGCTTTGAAACAAGGCGCCTTCTTCGGTAAGTTTTCTATTGGCAGCTAATGAAAACACCTGATAACCACCACTATCAGTTAGTATGGGCTTGTCCCATCCCATAAATTGGTGTAACCCACCTGCAGCTTCCAACACTTCAGTTCCGGGGCGCAGGTAAAGATGATAGGTATTGCCGAGTATTATCTGTGCTTTAATCTCTTCCTTCAATTGCAACTGCGTAACAGCTTTCACGCTACCTACCGTACCCACAGGCATAAAGATAGGTGTATGGATAGTACCATGATCGGTGGTTATTACGCCGGCCCTAGCTTTACTATTGGCATCTGTTTTTTGTAATTGAAATTGTAATGCAGCCATGGGACAAAAATAGGGGTAAAGCTTCCTTTACCCCCAATGGATGCGAATTAGTGATTAATCGCAACTTCGGCTTTAATATCTATTTGCCCTCCCTTCGCAGAGATAGCCTTCTTTAATTCTGCTAAGTCATTCTGCAATTCCTTTATTCTTGCTTCCTGGCTTTTAATATCTTCTTCGTTACTAGTGTTTGTAATTTTACTTTCGTGAAACTTAATTTTCACTTGCACCATACTATTAATAATATCCACTGCTTCACTAGCAGAAAACTTCCCTTGTATTAATGATAAACTTTTC
>CAISCV010000020.1 GCA_903883945.1 uncultured Chitinophagaceae bacterium
AAGGCTTTTATTGTGTTTATCTTATTGACTTATGCCTTAAAACTTATACCTTAATTTTACAAAATGAAACACATAATAGAGGCACATCGTTATTTAGATAATGCAAAAGAGATATTGAGGGATAAAGCGCAAAAGGAAGATAGCCGTTACCATGATAGGAAATATGTACGTATGGCAGGTCATACAGCTTACCTAGCTATTTTGGTGGCTTTAGATGGATTATTTGGAATTAAGAAAAAAGGAAGGAAGAAGGTTGAGTGGTATCAGGAACAACTAGCCAAATTAGACAAAAAGATGCTTAACAGCTTTTTGAATGCGTATGAAATTTTGCATTTAGGTATGGGATACGATGGCGATTTGAGTGCAGTAATAGCTCATGAAGGATTAAAAGAAGCAGAAAAAATAATAAATTGGGTAGAAACAAAGCAAGAACTGGTAAGTAATTAATTGATAAGGGTCAAAAGTTAGAAGTTGAAAGACTAAAGGCTTTTGACCTTTTTTAGTTGATGTGGTTACTCGAGTTCTGTTCTAATATGTTTCAACATTCCTCGAAACCATTTTACTATTTTTCTCTCATCACCAATCTCATGAATATTTGTTTGGTCGTTTTGCCAATTCCCATTCATTGCAAAATGAATTTTATTTACATCAAAAACTTTTTCTTTTTCCTGTTCTAACATTGAAACAAAATCGCTTTTCTCAAAATCAACTGCGTATTCCAAAAGCGTTCTTTCAATTGCTTGATTTGATGTTATGTGCCAATGAGGCTGTGAGTGTAATTCTTCTGGGTTATTAAAATCATCCCACTCAGCTCTAAATAACTGATATTTCATATCTTTTTCATCATCTCCTTGAAAAACTGAAACTGAAATAGAGATATTGGTCTGACTGACTTTTTTTCTTTTTTCGACTATTTCATTGCTGATAAACCTTATCTCTATAAATATCCAGAAATCACTAAACCAATGCAGTACCTTAACTAGCTCATTAGAGAGGTATTCAAATCTATTTATAGCATTAGAGTTGCCTTCTAATCTATAAGTCAAAATATTGGGATGACTAGGATATTTCTTTAAAAGAAATGGTTTAAGGAACATTGATTTACACCCACTATTAATAGAATCAATTAGTGTTTTTGAATCTATCATATTTTAGCTTCTTGGATAGAAATAAATATTTAACACCTCATCAATTACTTGCTTAACATACGTGTTTCCTAGTTCTAACTCTCTGCCAAACTCTACAAGTTTTCGATAACCATCTGATTCTTTTACTTTTTCTGTATGAATATCTGGTATTGGAATATCTTTAGTATAAATCTTACCAAGGTAATATCCTGATATAATTGGCTTAGAATAAATTGACAGGAGAGAATCAAATATACTACTTGAGAAACAAGACAAATAGAAATAATAGTCATCAAGAATAAAACTCTTTTTGGGTATCCAAGCATGCCCTCTTTCTACTACAAAATCTCCTTGTATATCAATTGCAAATGAATCTGATTTGCCAAATTCTGTTGAAACTAGTTTAATATGCTTTTCAAATTGCCAATTTCTAGGTCTCGTATGTCCCCACCATTCCTGAATACCAGCTCTTTCTTTTAATTCACTTTCATGGGGTTTTATTTTGGTTTTGAAAAAATCTATTTCTAATAAATCATTCTCCACTTTATAAATCATTCCTTTACTATCATAAGGATACCAGATATAGTTTGAATCAAATAGCTGCCCATTTTTTATAGCTTTGTTATCAACAACAGGTCTAAATAAATTCTTTTCTAAAATATTAGAATATTCATCCTTGGTTATTTTAAAAACTTCTTTTTTTCCTTGTCTAATACCCTGCTGTACAGTAAATATTTCAGATGTTCTTGTCAATAACCCACTTTGAACACGACGCTCAATGACCTCTATTAGCTTATTCTCTTTTAATGAAATTACTTTCCAATTGTCGGGCAGAATTGGAAATTTTGGAGGTGTATATATACTATAATTTCTTTCTTCAATAGCTTGTTCATTATTAGATTCCATTTTTCTTAAATCCCTTAAGACATCGGATACAGCACCTTTTTCATTCTTGCACCAAAGAAATTTAGGAATAGCATCTGATTTTGGTTTTTTTCCAATAAAAAAACTAACATCTGTTAAGGCATCTTCAAAAACAAAATTCCCAAGCTTTGCAATTATATTTAGAGTTAATTCCTCTTTAACTGCATTACGTAACTTACTATATGAGTCAAAAGTGAAAATAGAAGATGGCAAAACACAGCCAATAACGCCATCACTATTTAAAGAAGTTACTGCTTTATAGAAAAATGCACTTGCAAGGTTTGGCTTTCCTTCATTAAAAAATGACCCTAAAGCTTGTTTTATAGCATCCCTGTCTCCCTTGTTTTTTAGTAATTCCCATGATACAAATGGTGGATTCATTAGTATTAAATCATAATCAGTACCCCATGCTTCTGTTAATGAATCATTCACCAACTTGATTTCAAAATCTAAATCCGTGCAATCCCATTGGGTTCTTTTTTCGTATTGAAGTAGAAATTTTGATGTACTGACAGCGCTTTCAGATGTATCCCAGCCTACAACTTTTACTTTTCCTTTAAACCCTAAGTTTTTTAATTGCTTTAATGACTCTATAAGAAATTCTGATGAACCACAAGCAGGATCTAGTATTTTCAGAGTCTCTCTTTCCATATTAACGTGCTTTAAGCTTTGTTCTACAATTGCCCTAGCTAAATATTGCGGCGTATAGTGAACACTGGAATAAGCATCGCTTTTTGTAATTAATTTACTTGAAACACCGCCAAACAAGTCTCTTTGCGGATTGAAGTAAATTACTTCTCTATGTGCCTCTTGAAATAATGTACCTGATGAATGTCTTAAAATTAAATCAAGATTTGGAGTAATTGACTTTACCCCTTCTTTTATTAAACCCACAAAATGGTCAAATTGATTAGGGATTTGCACTTCGCCAATTCCCCATAAACTATTATCTATGCTAGTATAGTCTACTTGGATGCTTACTAATAGCTTAAATAATAAATTTAAGGCATCCGAAGGACTTTCCCTGTTAGAAGTTACATTTCTAAGTTGTCTAAAAAGAGCGATAATAAAAGGCACAACATCACTTTCCGTTCTATAAGATTTAGAGGATAAGTATTTATAAAATTTATTAACACTTTCCTCTACCCTTTTCCTATCTATTATTTCTGTTTTTTTATCAAGCCAATTCCAAATATGTACATTGTCATTATCTAGTACAACATAATTTTTGGTATTTGTAGACCAAGAATACCCAAAGAATAAATCTTGTTCCTCATCGCTAATTGATGTTTGCAAACAAAAGTCCCCACTTCCACCATTCAACATAAGAAATTTATCATTCCCCTTTGTAGGAAAAATGTTCATTGGAAAAAGTCCGAAACTTTGTTTCCAACCATTAATGTCTGATAAATTTCTCATGCTGCGAAAATATAATAAAAACGGTTGAATTGTATTGTTTTAGTAAACGGGTTAAATGAAGATTTATTGTAAATCTAAGCGTCTATTAGAACGTCTGGAAGTATAGATATAAGGGATATTTATCCCAACATGATAAAGTGCAGCTACTACCTACGGGTGGTGGCTGCACTTTTTGGTTTAATAACCCTTCTGCTACTGAAAAGGTATATTTGTAGAAATAGAGGAAAATGACAAGTGAAGAATGGAACGAAAGATTTGATAAAATAGCAATTTCTCAAGAGAAAACAGACAAAGAATTGGATAAGTTTTTGGCAGGTATTATAGTTTCTAGTGCAGAATTAAAAGAAATGCAAAAGAAAAATGAACTACAATTTGCAAGAACCGATAAAACACTTGAAAGAATGGGAATCACCCTTGGTAATGTAACCAACAATATAGGTAGCATCACCGAGGAGTACTTTTTTAACTGCTTGATTGAAAAACCAGTTCTTGGAGGAGTAAAGTACGATAAAGTAAGAAGAAATATAAGTGGGGTTGGCTTAAAATCGGAGGATGAATTTGACATTGTGATGTATAATGGAGACTCCATAGCATTGATTGAATGCAAAAACAAAGCACACAAGAATGACTTGATGAAGCTAATAGAAAAGAAAGCTGCTAATTTTAAAGATGTGTTCCCGAATTTTAAGGATTATAAAATATTTCTAGGGCTTGCCAGCTTTTCTTTTTACCCTGAACTGGAGGAGATGGCAAAAGAAAATGGAGTAGCTATCCTGAAACAAAAAGGTGATGTGGTTGAAATAGAGGCTGATAATTTGAAAGCTTATTGAATGGATAGTTGATTATCGATAAAATGCAGCCATAACACACTACTTGAACTTTTCTTTTCAGATGCTCATTTCACATCACACACTGTTACAGGCAGTTTTCCTTTTGCAGATGCTTTTCCTTCTAATATATCTGCTGCGGCTTGTTGGGTATATTCATCATCTTCGTAGCAAGCAAGGAGATTTGGTGCATTGCAAGATACTTTCAGCGCATAAGAATTACCAAAAAATAAGGTAACTGTATTTGTTTGCTGTTGCAACTGATTCAACAAATAGGTAGTTGCACTTTTCAACCCATAATTGTTGGCAGGAAAGCGGCTGTAATTATGAACACCCATCACAATGGCATCGTAATTCTTTTCTTTAAGTTGATTGAGTATTTTATCCGCCCCATCATTGGTGCCGGTGCTATCTGCAACAAAGAAATAATTATCTGTTTGTAAGTCTTTTTTCAATCGTTTTCCCAACGGCGTATTCGTAGTGCCAATAGCTACGTAAGCAATTTTTTTTCCTGATTTTAATGGCAAAACTGTACCATTATCCTTTAATAGGGTTATCGCTTCTTGGGCAATTAATGGTTTGAGGTAGTTGATGGTTTCTACATTCAAATCAAAAATTAAGTGGGCGGTATCCACAGGTTCAAAGTTATTCAGTCCCATGTTATACTTTACCAACAATATCTTTTTTACGCTTCTATCTATTTGTTTCCAGCTAAGTTTATGGTCTGCAATGGCTTGTTCTACTTTTTTGATGGCACCCTCTATGTTACTTGGCAATAAAAGCATATCATTTCCGGCAATAAGGGCTTGTGCAGATGCTTCATCGTCTGGGAAGAATTTACTGATGCCCTTCATTTCCAATCCGTCAGTAATAGAAAGTCCCTTAAAACCTAGCTCTTCTTTCAATAATACTTTCACAGCTTTAGGAGACAAGGACGTTGCCAGATGAGCGGTGGTATCGATACTCGGGATAGACAAATGCGCCGTCATAATACTGCCAACACCGGCTTTAATCAACTCCCTAAAGGGGTATAATTCCAACGAATCTAATTCTGCTCGGCTTTTATTAATGACGGGTAAATCTAGGTGACTATCCACGGTAACATCGCCATGGCCGGGGAAATGTTTGGCACAAGCAAGCACGTTTTCTGCTTGAATACCTTTCATGTATTGTACCCCAAACTGTGCCACTTTCTCTTTGTTTTCTCCAAAGCTTCTGTCATTGATGACCGGGTTGTTGGGGTTGTTGTTTACATCTACTACAGGAGCGAAATCTACATTCACGCCAATCCTTTTGCATTGAAATCCAGCTGCATTACCCACCTGATAAACAGCGGTAGGGTTGCTGGTGGCACCCATCATCATTTCGTGCGGGAGGTTGATGATACTATCTAAGCGCATCCCCAATCCCCATTCTGCATCCTGGCAAATCATCAAGGGAGTTTTGGCAATGGATTGATAGAAATTAGTCAAACCTACCTGCCTGATTGGCCCACCCTGAAAGAAGCACAAGCCACCTACGTTATATTTTTTAATCAGGTCGGTTACTTGCTGTACATGGTCTGCACCAAGGTTGCTATGTGCCCGGATAATGATGAGTTGTGCAATCTTTTCATCGTCAGAAAGTTTTCTAAATTGTTGCCTAACCCATTTTCTAGCAGAGTGGTTTTGTTTATAAAAGTCCTGCGCATGGATGGTTTGATTAGCAATCGCTATTAAAAAGCAAGCAATTAGTATCTTCTTGATCATAAATAAGTTTGAAGAACAAAAATATAGTAATTGAGAGTGATGAAAAAAGAAATGCGCGGCAACGATACCATACAATTTAGGATATTAATCTGCTGCAACCCACACATTATTACAATTTATACCATCCTAATCAACCAATGATAAATGCGGCTACTCCTCCAATAAAGCTAAATGATATACCCATTTTCTTACCTGCTATTGCATTATTTTCCTATAGAACAGGTTGCATAGTTACTTGATAAAGAGGTTCGATTAATCATGTAAAACAAGTAATTCTCTACTCAATTGCGTAGAGAATTACTTGTTAGATAAAGTGGAATATTAAAATAAGCTATGCTAATGATAGAGAGTCGTGTTGGTTGTGGTAATAACCTGTTTCTGGTGTAGGAGCTACTTTATGTTGTTCTAGTCCTTTTTCAATAACCATATCAACTATCTCCTGGGTAGATTGATGTAATACCAATGGAACTGCATTGGGTTCGGAAAGCCATTTTTGAACCGAATCTTTGAATCCTTCATCTATTTTATCGATAATTTTTACATTGAACCGTTGTAAAGCTGCCGCATTGCACAACTGTTCGTATTGGCCTCTGATAGGAAGGCACAATAACTTTTTGCCCAAATACAATGCTTCGGCAGGCGTCTCGAAACCGGCACCTGTAATAACTCCAGCAGAAGAAATCATGCTTTTATTAAAACCCTCATTACTAATTGGCATTAAAGTAATATTGCCTTTTTGCACAGTTGTCTTAACCTTTTTAGAGAAAACATGAAATGATACATCCTTGCATTTACTCAAAGCTTCTACTACCACCTCATCGCTGTAGTGAGACAAATAAACTGAAATATGCCCTTCATTAGAAGGTGTTGCTGCTAGAATATGGTCTTTGATGATTGGGGAAAAAATGAAATTGTCATAAGCCTCAAAATGCAAACCGATATAATCTGTGGCAGTTGCATAATGTTTCAATACCCATTCGCCAATAAAATCGCGTTTCTTAGGTTTTGGGGTCTTATCAGAAATAAAACTTGCCTGGTGACCAAACCCGATGCTAGGTACTTTCTTTAATTTACATGCGATAGACGTGATACTTTCGAAATCGTTTATAACTAAGTCGTATTTTTCCACTGGCAACTCCCTTGCCTCTTTCCAAATACGGGCAATGTTCAGTTCTTTCCACATTTTTAGGTAATCCAAGCCGCCTCTGTTTCCATAAAACAAACTTAAACCTTTGCTTCTATATTTCACAGGTAATGCTGCATCGAGATTACTGTTGCTACCACTCAAAAAAACGTCTACTTCTCCATACTGTTCCAGATAAGGCATAAGTTGAATAGCCCTTGCTATGTGACCATTGCCTGTTGCTTGAACAGCGTAAAGAATCTTTATTTTTTTATTTAGGTACAACATAATTTATATGATTGTAAAGATATTTTAAGAATATTAAAGCGATGCTAAAGATTTAAAAAACAATACATCATCTGGTACTACATTCAACTTTGGAAGTTTCTTTTCCATAGAAACCACTGGTGCCGTTGGAGTAACAAAGTTTTTACTATCGTATTGAAAAATAGTCCATTCGTTTTTATTGTACTCCAATGATGTCAGATTCTCTATCCAATCGCCGCTATTCAAATACGTTACACTTCCTTTGTCTGTAGTAATTACTCTTTTTTGTGGTTGGTGTATGTGCCCACAAATAACATAATCATACTTCTTTTCGATGGCTAATTCAGCAGCAGTCTGTTCGAAATCACCAATCCAAGAAACCGCTTTCTTTACCCCATTTTTTACTTTCTTGCTAAAACTCATCTTTTCTTTACCCATCAGGTTCAGGCACCAATTGATGAAACTGTTTATCATTATCAATAAATCGTAGCCTTGTCCCCCGAGCTTTGCCAATAGTTTCGCACTTCCTTTGGTGGTTGCATCAAAAACGTCTCCATGAAATACCCATGTCATCTTGCCATTTATCTCCATTACCAGTTTGTCTGTTAACTGAAAATCGCCTATTTGCAAGTCGGAGTAACGGCGCATCATCTCATCGTGGTTTCCGGTTATGTATATTACTCTGGTTCCTTTACTCAACAAATTCATTACTTCCTTTATCACCTGCATGTGTGGCACAGGGAAATAACTCTTTTTAAACTGCCATCCATCTATGATGTCGCCGTTGAGAATAAGTATTTGGGGGGAGATACTTTTTAGATAGTTGACTATTTCTTTTGCATTGCATCCGTAGGTTCCTAAGTGCAAATCACTCATTACTACTACTTCAACTTGTCTTCTTTCCATTATTAAAGTTTGTCAAAATTCCGTAGCGTATATTAACCTAGTGTTAAATTAACAATACCAAATTGTTAACATATACGTTGGAATTTATAAATTTACAATAGAATACTTACTAGCAAAGGGTTTGGTGGAAACAAGTAGGGATGATCGTACAAATAAAAATAACGAGTGAAACCTTTATAACCCTTTAGATGTTAACCTTAAAACAAATTAAACAATGACATTTCAACAATACATACTAAAGTTTCTCTACCCATTCATCATGTTAATAGACAAGTGGATGCCCGCAAAAGATGCTTCTCTACAAAATAATCATCATACACTTCCTGTAATTCCTATTTATAGTGTTGTGGTGATGGCTAATAACAATCTTCCATTTTCGCTGGAACAGTTTAGGGGGAAGAAGATAATGTTGGTGAACACCGCGAGTAATTGTGGCTTTACAGCACAATATGACCAACTAGAAGCATTGTATAAACAAAATAGGGACAAACTAGTAATTGTGGCTTTTCCGTCGAATGATTTTAAGGGACAAGAGCCACAAAACGATACGGCTATCAGTACATTCTGCAAAATTAATTATGGGGTTACTTTCCCTCTAATGAAAAAATCGGATGTAGTAAAAGGAAAAAACCAGAATGAAATATATCAATGGTTAACCGATCCTGCCAAAAATGGATGGTGTGACAAACAACCTACCTGGAACTTTTGTAAATACCTGATTAATGAAAAAGGGGTGCTTACACACTTCTTCAAACAAAGTGTCTCACCATTGGATAAGCGAGTAATTGAAGCTATCAAAGAATAAAACAATTTGAAGTTGATAATTTCAATGCCTGTTAGGAATAATATAAATATTATTCCCTTTTTTTGTACGCTAACTACTATAAATAATGATCAAATTAAGAAGAGCAGTAAAAGAAGACTGTAAAAGGCTCTTAGAGCTTGTACAAGAGCTAGCGTTATACGAAAAAGCCCCTCAAGAAGTAACGGTCTCGTTGGAACATTTTATAGAAAGCGGTTTTGGAACCAACCCGGTCTGGTGGGCTTATGTAGCTACAGATACAAGTGTAGAGGGTGGGGAATATATAATAGGAATGTCTTTGTACTACATTAGATATAGCACCTGGAAGGGGCAATCGCTTTATTTAGAAGACTTAATTGTTACTGAACCAATGCGTGGAAAGGGCATAGGAAAACTCCTATTTGAAGTAATGATAGAAGAATGTAAACTAAAAGGATTCAAACGGATGTGCTGGCAAGTATTAGACTGGAATGAACCTGCCATAAACTTCTACAAAAAATACAATGCCACTTTTGATGGCGAATGGCTGAATGGGGCAATAGATTTTTGAAACTAAAAACTATTTTACATTCCAGTTTCTTGCAAATCTATACACATCCGGGGTTGGAGAAGAGTAGCTAATCAAACCAATCTTTTTGGCATAATAGACATCATTTGGAAGAATGGCACTAGATTGATCTTGCCCACTGAGAATAAATGTAACAGCCTGTTTTAAATGAATTACACTGTCTAGTGTTTGATTATTAGACAACCTATACGATACGTTCTTCTCCATAACGGTTGTCGTGATACTCACAACCAAAGGAGCTCCTTGTATTGTGCCGTTGAAGGTTTTTGTTTGCCAAGACTCACCTACCTTCTTCGATTCATCCAAAAACAAGAACTCAAATCTTGGAATAGAAAAACCAGAGAAGATATCCGTGTATTCATAATAATGACCTTTATAGTCTTTGTAATAATAATGGGTATCACTTTTTTTGGTAGATGAAAATAACGTATAAGGTAGTCCATTTACCAATTGTGTATTGGACGTTACTGTATAACCAACAGTATCACCCGAACCTGCGTTTAAAATGGTATCATACCTCCAATAACTTCCTAAAGACATAGGGAAATAGTCTTTTTCGGATCTGGATAAATGATTAGTCGATACACTAAACGAACAAAATGTATTAAGAAAAAATACATTAAAATAAGAAATACCCGATGTTTTAGGGATACCATTTCCTTTGAGGACAACCGTTTTTATTCCTGTATTATATGTTGTAGCGGAATCCATAGAAAACCAACAACCATTTACGGTGTCGGTATATAATTTATACCTTCCTGTTTTTGTGAAATTTATAGTTACTGTAATTGAGTTTTGAGTAGTAAGTGTCGTATCCTGCGTATAAACTCCATTTACGGTAATTGCATAACAGTTGCCCGATTCATCTTGAAGACTTCCCTTAGCAGGGGTACTGATAGTTGGGAAAACGGTAAGTGTTTGGTTGGTTTCGACACTATAATCTTTTTGACAGCCCATAGTCATAAGTAAACCTATATAAAAAACAACACCAAAAACTTTGTTCATATTATTTCCTTCGAGTGAAATTTTAGATGTAATTTAATCAAACAGTGCTGCTTGGTTACAATAACATCCTTCAAAAGTAACAGATTTGGTTTGTATAGATAGTCAATTGTTATGTTATAATTATTTTAGCTACAGAAATAGTTCGGAATCATCACATCCAATTGCCCTCGAATGTGGGATTCTCATTTGCTCCTATGCCATACTTACGATGATAACTACAGCTTAAAAGTGAAACATTAACCGAGTTTGTTAAGACTGCCCCATCCTATTTGCTGTTATGGTTTGTTCGCCTTAGGGATGCAGTTCTGCTTGTGTTTTAATGTGTTCTAAAACTCGTTGGTGAATTTTGTGAACGATATAGTCACTCCATAGTGTCCAATATATATCAGGTTTAATTTTATTGATGTACCAAGTTGTACCAACGAGTAGCGTGTGTCCATCGGGCAATGCAGTCAACTTAAACTGTCCTTGTTTGGAAACCCAATACCCGTGCAGATGGTTGGGATGGATGTTATAGAAACTCATCTCCTTCATTGGTTCTGGTTGGTCGTCGACCGAAAACCTTAAAAGATTTGGTTTATCCCAAATAGTAATTGGCTCTATAAAACTTCCCGTACAGAAGTTGCAATGTCTTACAGCACCAACACCTTGTCCACTTATGGTTGCATTTATTGGATAGGCGATTCCTGTTTTAAAAATAAATTCAGTTGGGTCTTTTAATTGTGGAAATGAGATTACATTTCTCCAAACAGTTTCAGTAGAAGCATTTATTTCTATCGAAGTTGTAACACTACGAAGGTCATCCGACAATTTGTATTTATATTCGAATGACATAAAAACTGGAACAGATAATAGAAGCAAAACAACCATTGTAGGCAAGCTTTTTTTCAATTTACTATTAGATATGCTTACTCCTATCAAAAAGCCTATATATGTAAACAGGATACCTATTGGTGCCGCCATTATCAAACATATAACTCCTTCCCAAGCAAAAAAGAGTAAACCAAAACAATAAACAAATAGCGTATTATAAGAATTGTTGCGAAGTTTTTTTCTAGGGATTGGGTTATTATAACTGTAAATTAAAGTAGAGGTAGTACCT
Organism: uncultured Chitinophagaceae bacterium; assembly: GCA_903883945.1. GTDB lineage: Bacteria > Bacteroidota > Bacteroidia > Chitinophagales > Chitinophagaceae > Parasediminibacterium. The sequence goes on from CAISCV010000020.1 coordinate 11,819, forward strand.
AAAACAAAAGGAAGCCAAACAAATAGCCCTACTGCGTAATCCTTAAGAATATTAATTGCCAGGTAGGTTACGAACCAACCGAATAGACAGGGTAATAAAATAGATAGTACTTTATTAAAAGAATTTTTCTCTGTCCTATTATCTGTTTCTGTCATAATGTAACGATTGGTTTAATCAGGTGTACAACACACAAGCATCTGAAATGTGGCTAGCAAGCGTTATTCCGCCAACCACAAAAGCTTTTTACTCGTTCCAAAAGCCAAATATAAGAACTGATACTTAATGTGGTTCAGATGTCCGAAACTACTAACAAAAGAAAGCATAATTGCTCAATTATTTCAGTCTGCAAGCCCTTTCCTAAACAATATTATTGTTACACAACTTATCCACCCATCTACAGTCGGTTACAAAATACCAAAGGGTATCTTTACGCCATATTGTCCACTATATGACACCTATTATAGAATTGCAGCAATACCCGACTATTTATCCTTATAGTTAGGACAAGAATGTACAAAAAAATACAAACTTTAACATTCGGTAACGCTTTAAGCAAAAAGACTTCTTAATACCCCTAAAAGGTTACAAATGGTGCCTATTTTGCCACAAAACATCCATTTTGCCCATATTAGGTATGTTATCGAACGCTACCACGTACCTAAATTATATATTAGGTACGTTATTGAACGCTACCACGTACCTAAATTATATATTAGGTACGTTATTGAACGCCACCACGTACCTAAATTATATATTAGGTACGTTATTAAACGCTACCACGTACCTAAATTATATATTAGGTACGTTATTAAACGCTACCACGTACCTAAATTATATATTAGGTACGTTATTGAACGCCACCACGTACCTAAGATGTTTTAGATATGCCAGATTACACTCCCTTTTAAGCATTATTTATCACACAACGGTCTTATTTCATAATTTGAAGAACGATATAGAAACAAATGATTGAGGGTGGCATTCTATTTGACATGCAGGCGACCTCACAATCAAAAAGAATTTGTTGGTTGCTTACTGCTATTTTACTTTATAAGCCAAATCTCTCGCCATCTACTTTAATTAATGGGATTCTACCACAAAAAAAAATAGTATCGCCCTAGCCATTGGTTTGGTATTGCTTGTTGGGAATATTACACTACCGCCCATCAGGATATCACTTTAATTGATATTAATATTGATATCTGTGCTAAAATAAGTGGTACAAGCGAACCCAATTAATCGCATTTATAATCTTTTTGGTATTATTAAGGTGAAATGTTCAATTGATTCATTTATCAAAATACCAACTAGTTTTCATCAATTAAACAACCAACTCCCTACTTTTACGGCATCTATATCGATTAATAAGAACATAATGGCATCATTCATCGTACAAGGAGGCAATCAGTTGAAAGGAACAATTGTTCCGCAAGGGGCAAAAAATGAGGCCTTACAAATATTAAGTGCTGTACTATTAACCGCAGAGCCGGTAACGGTAAATAATATCCCCGACATTTTAGACGTAAACTTACTGATAGAGTTATTGGAAGATATAGGGGTGAAGGTGGATAGAAAAGATAGACATACTTGCACCTTCACGGCCGATGATGTGGATACAGACTATTTTACTTCGGAGGCTTTTAGAATTAAAGGCGGTAGACTGAGGGGGTCAGTTATGTTGGCAGGCCCAATGTTGGCTAGGTTTAAAAAGGCCTACATACCCAAGCCGGGAGGAGATAAAATAGGTCGGCGCCGATTGGATACGCATATCATTGGCTTCGAAAAGCTAGGGGCGAAATTTGAATATGATGACACGCATTTTGTTTTCAAACTAACTGCCCCCCAATTACATGGTGCCTATATGTTGCTAGATGAACCTTCGGTAACCGGGACTGCGAACATTTTGATGGCAGCAGTTTTGGCAGAGGGAACAACGACCATTTATAATGCTGCTTGCGAACCTTATTTGCAACAACTGTGTAATATGCTTTGCAGAATGGGTGCAAAGATTGGGGGCATTGGAAGTAATTTGCTGGTAATTGAAGGGGTAGAAAATCTACACGGAACCGACCACAAGATGCTGCCGGATATGATTGAAGTAGGTAGTTTTATTGGCTTGGCAGCGATGACGCAAAGTGAACTAACCATTAAAGGAGCAGGTATCCATCACCTAGGAATGATACCCGAGAAGTTTGCACAAATGGGTATTCAGTTCGAATTGAAAGGAGATGATATCTATGTTCCTGCACAGGATAGTTATGAAGTAACCACTTTTTTGGATGGTGGAATACTTACCATTTACGATCATCCTTGGCCAGGTTTTACCCCCGATCTGATAAGTATTATGCTCGTAATAGCTACGCAAGCAAAGGGAAGTGTACTTATTCACCAGAAAATGTTTGAAAGCAGGTTGTTCTTTGTAGATAAGTTGATTGATATGGGTGCACAAATTATTTTGTGTGATCCCCATCGTGCCACCGTAATTGGTTTGGGTAGGAAATATGCCTTACGGGGTATTACTATGAGTAGCCCGGACATCAGGGCGGGACAAGCTTTGTTGATAGCTGCTTTGAGTGCCGATGGCAAAAGTACCATACAAAATATAGAACAGATAGACAGGGGGTATCAAAATATTGATACAAGGTTAAGAGCCATTGGTGCCGATATTACAAGAGCATAAATTTATTATAAAGAACATTAGGGGAGGAATCATCAGGTACACAATAGTACCCCTCATTTTTTCAAGTGTTTATTTGTATTAAATACATAATTAATCATACATGATATTAGTAACAGGTGGTAGTGGTTTGGTAGGGAGTCACTTGATACCTTTTCTTTTGAAAGAAGGAAAACAGGTAAGGGCTTTGTATCGCCACGCTCATCCACCCATTACAGACATCAATTTAGACTGGTTTCAAGGAGATATTTTAGATGTGTTGGATGTAGAAGCTGCCTTACAAGGTGTTACACAGGTTTATCATTGCGCTGGTATGGTGTCTTTTAATCCTAAAGATAAAAGACAGCTCTTTAAAGTAAATGTGGAAGGAACTGCCAACATCGTAAATGCCTGTATTGATGCTGGGGTAGAAAAGCTTTTACACGTGAGTTCTGTTGCGGCCTTAGGAAGATTTGGAGGAGATAAACCAATTGATGAAACCAGAAAATGGGAGGATAAAACAGGGGGAAGTATCTATGCCAAAACAAAACACCTCTCCGAAATGGAAGTTTGGCGTGGCATAGGAGAAGGACTGAATGCAGTGATTGTAAACCCAACGATTGTTTTGGGTGCATCGGATTGGGACAAGGGCAGTACAGGTATTTTTAAATCGGCCTACCATGAATTTCCTTGGTTTACCAATGGCATCACTGGCTTTGTAGATGTAAATGATGTGGTAAAAGCAATGATATTGTTAATGGAAAGCACCACTACAGGGGAAAGGTTTATTTTGAATGGAGATAATGTTGGCTATAAAGAAATATTTAGTGAGATTGCGGTAGAATTTGGCAGAAAACCACCTTATAAAGAAGTAACTAAAACAATGGCTGCGATTGTTTGGCGAATTGAGGCAGTAAAAGAATTATTTACCAAGAAAAAACCGCTACTTACCAAAGAAACCGCCCATACGGCACAAACCAAAGTATATTTTGATAACAGCAAACTTCTAAAAGCATTACCTACTTTTGAGTATAGTCCAATAAATGATACAATCAAACGTATTTGTGGGGAGTTGAAAGTGCAGTATCAGTTGTAGTTACCCTTTATTTTTTGCTTCTTCAGCTAAGTATTTATCTAAAGCAGTTACCATACTTGGTGCAAGTGGCACTGGTGCTTTTATTCCTATGTTTAGACCTGCGTCGGCGACAGCCTTCGTGGTATTTTCTCCAAAAGTTCCTAAAACAGTACCATTTTGTTTGTAATCTGGAAAGCTGTCCAACAAACTTCTGATGCCACTTGGGGTAAATAAACAGATAACGTCGAATTTTTCATTTTCAAATAATGCTTTCACATCATTGCTTACACTACGATACATAAATGCAAGGTTAAAATCGCAATTATTTGTTTTCAGCCAACCTACAATGTCACTATCTTGTTGATTTTCACTACAAACATACAAGAACGTTTCTCCATCTCTATGCTTTTTTATGATGTCGAACAGGCTTTTGTTGTTGGCACTTGCACCAAAGAATATTTTACGTTTTCTATAAAGAATAAATTTCTGAAGATAAAGGGCCACCGATTCGGTGGTACAGAAATACTTAATTTCCTGATCGATGGGTCTTCTCATTTCTTCGTTCATCCGAAAATAATGATCGATGGCATTCCTGCTAGTGAAGATAATGGAGGTGTATTTAGACAAATCAATCTTTTGCTTTCTAAATTCCTTTGGGGTAATTCCTTCTATTTTAATAAAAGGATAAAACACTAGCTCAATTTTATGCTTGCGTTCCAGATCGAAGTAAGGAGATTTATCACTCTCGGGTCTCGCTTGCGAGATGAGAATTCTCTTTTGGGGTGTATTTGTAGCTGTAGCGTTCTCGTCTTGAGTAACCATTCTCTTATTGATGTTTTGCAAAACTATATTTCTGAAGCTATTAAATTGAAAACTGCTTTATAAATTAACAACAATGGCAATATCTCAACGGCACAAAGGTATAGGAAAAAATGTAAGGCGTGAAAGTGTAACTCATTTCTTAATGTTCCCATCACTACAAAATACCGGTATAATAAGGTGAGCCCAAGTAATCCATAAGTTACAAATAAACAAATCCTTGCTATTTCGCCATCGTTAAAGGCAATCAGGAATACAAACGGAAGCAGAACAATTGCAATTATTTTATTACTTAGAAAGACTACAAACGTGTATGACTCCAGAGATTCTCTAGCATTAAAAATCCACCCGATAAAATTGAGGAAAATAAATTTGAATAAGTATATACCCGTAATGGCAGCTACAGAATATCCTAATAATATCCAAAAATTAATATGAACCAGCCCTTTGTAGTTCAATATCAAGCTTACATAAATTGATAAGCAGCCTATAAAAACAATATTCAATAAAATAGAGGAAACCTTGTTGTGGGTTAATTGCTCAACCGCTTGTTTTTGCCTGTAAGTAGTTTGAAAGAACAGCGAGAACATATTGATAAAATACTTTGGAAAAACAGCCTTAGTAAATGCTATCAAGGCAGCCAAACCAACCAAAATATAAAACAGTTCATCTTTGCCTTGCGGATTACGTTCCTTTTCTAATAATGCAATAGGACTTAAGTTTATCGGGATATACAATCCACCAAATATGCCACTGTAACTAGAAGTATCTGTTGGAATAACCAAGAACTTTGCTTGACCCCTCTTTATAGAATCCAATCTGATGGAATCTGTTATTTTCTGTGCAAGCAATACCGAATCTTTTATATATATCGAATCTTTTGCCAAGCCGAAACTGTCTCTAATAATAGCGGAGTCTTTTACTATGGTTTTAATATGGGCAAGTTGTGTGGTGTCTCTTTTTACTACTACTCTTCTTATTGGTTTGTGGGCAGGCGCCAGATTAGAATCAGTTTGAGCTGTAGCAAACAAACCGAATACCATCAAACAAAACAACAATAATAATTTTTTAACAGAGAACATCACGACAAAAATAGGCGTTTCTGTTTCCACAAAGACCCTAAGACTCAAAGAAGTATTGATAAGCAGTAAGAAAACAGTTCTTTTTTATTTCACTTTGTGTTTCTTTCTGCCTTCGTTTCTTAGTGGCGAAATGTTTAAAATAAACTTACGAAGCCAATATGTATTTTAGATTCATTGATATTGAAAGGCAAATCATTTCTCTTTCCCACAGCAAAGCTGATATTTATTATTCCCTGCTTCGATTCAAACGCAAGCCCAATACCTGATCCTATAAAATGATGATTGATGCTTGTAACCGAATTATGGGTAAGCCCAATATCGGCAAAGCCACAGAAATAAGAATTCAATCCTACTAAATATCGGTACTCACACGTAAATACGGAGAACTTATCTGCATAAATACTTTCTTCATCAAAACCGCGTAGCAGTTTGTTACCCCCTATCTGAAACAATTCATTACTAAAATAACTAGGACTCTGGTACCAGCCACCAGTAGCTGCCGTTTTTAGTACAGACTGCCTTCCTACCGAAAAATATTGTGCATAGCTGCCCTTTAACCTAAACTGATAACTATTCAATTGTACCGTATCGTACAAAGAAGCATACTTAAATTGAGGACTTGTAATTTGTACTATAGTTCCATTCTTCTTAACCTTTTTGTTTCCTACTGCTGCAATTATCTCAAATGAATTACCAGTAGTAGGGTTGGGGCGATAGTTGGTGTTGTCCACCCTATGATCGAATATAATGCTAGTGTTACTTACATCAGCATTGTCGGGCAGTCGTTTGTTGGCAATTACACTTGTAGTATCTACTGATAAAAGGTTGGTGGAAAAGAATTGGAGCGCAATAGTTCCGGTTTGTGTTGCAGTATTCAGGTATTGAAATCCAAGTTTGGTTGTGAGGTTTAGGTAGGTAGAATCTTTTTTGTATAAATCAAAACTTAAGTCCAAACCATAAGGAGAATTGAATAAGTAAGGCTTCAGATAAGAAAGATTTAACCGTGGCGACTTCTCTTGCAACTGTTGCCAGTTTAATCCCAAAGATTCTCCTACACCAAAAGCATTCTTCAAGCTTACCTCTGCCGACCCTGTCAATAAAACCCTTCCTCCCACTTGAGGATTAGCAGGCAAAAAGCCCGCTATCACATTTATCTGGTTACTCTTTTTGGGTTGCAGATACAGGTTTATTAAGTAGGAACTTGCCAGCATGGTCAAAGTCCAATCCTTGCTTTGTTGCAGATAAGGTAGTTGTAGCAACAATTGGTTTATTTTATTGAGTTTTTCAATATTAAACAAACTTCCGGGTGCCATCCCAAGATAATGATAGATGAAACCAATATCAATTTTCTCACTACCAATAATACGAACACTATCCAGTTTGTAAGGAATGCCTTTGTTAATGCTAAGGTGTGCATCTACCAAATTGTTATTTATTCGTACACTGTCAAAGGAGATAGTGGCAAAGGGGTATCCATTAGTTAAAAAATAATCTAGCAATTTGTTTTCAACTGCATAAATCTTTGCCGCATCAATGGGTTTTGACCTGTACCAATCTTCTTTTATGCCAAGCTGCACCCACAATGGTTTATCCTTTTCTCCAACTTTAATGGAATGCCAGATATATTTTTTTCCTACAAAAAGGGTAAGGTTCAGGGTATCCTTTAGCGTAGCCATACTATCTACCGATGCTGTTAAATATCCTTGTCCCTGCAATAGCCCGGGCAATTCTTGTTCATATTCTTTGCATTGCAAAGCATTGGCAAATTGTGTTTTGGGATGAAGAGAATCTGTAATAAACTTATTAGAAACATCTATGGGATGGATAGATAAATATATACTTTGTGCTTCTGTAACTACACAAAGGAAGGGCAGAAGGAAACCGAAAATATATTGTTTTGTGCGTAGTTTATGCATCTAAATAGGTACAATTTTACAGATAAAGCTGCATACTAAAGCATTAATAACAGTCTTTTGTTTATTCTACACGTAGGAAAATGGGAGAATGAGATTATTTTGGGTGGAATGTTTGTCATTGGGTACCGTAATTTCTACCTACGTCCTGTTGTGTTATTATCATCTGTTCATTAAGTTTTAAATTCCAAAAAAAGAACCCTATCTTATCATCATGGCACTTACATTTGCACGATTTTCATAAAAATAGATTATGCCTAAAGACAATTCGATAACATCGGTTCTTATTATTGGTTCGGGGCCAATTATTATTGGTCAAGCCTGCGAGTTTGATTATTCTGGTACGCAAGCAGCACGTAGTTTACGTGAGGAAGGAGTGAAGGTGATATTGATAAATAGTAATCCTGCAACCATAATGACCGATCCAATGATGGCTGATAGGGTGTATCTGTTGCCTCTGACAGTGGAGAGTATTGAGCAGATTTTGCAAGAAAACCAGATAGATGCCGTATTGCCAACGATGGGTGGACAAACTGCATTGAACCTTTGTAAAGAAGCAGACGAACAAGGTATTTGGGAGAAATATAACTGCCGGATGATTGGGGTAGATGTGGCTGCAATAGACACCGCTGAAGACAGGGAGAAGTTCCGTCAGTTGATGGTAAAGATTGGTATTGCAGTAGCGCCAAGCCATGTGGCAAATAGCTTCTTGGAAGGTAAAGAGTTTGCTCAGAAGATTGGTTTTCCATTGGTAATACGCCCTTCATTTACTTTAGGTGGTACCGGTGGCGGATTTGTGCATACCAAAGATGACCTGGATGCAGCACTAGAACGTGGATTGAAAGCAAGCCCTATACATGAAGTATTGGTAGAGAAAGCGGTATTGGGATGGAAAGAATATGAGTTGGAGTTGCTACGCGACAAGAATGATAATGTGGTTATTATCTGTACCGTAGAAAACCTCGACCCAATGGGGGTTCACACAGGTGATAGCATTACCGTTGCACCAGCAATGACGTTGAGCGATACTGCCTTTCAGGATATGCGCAACAAAGCAATGCTGATGATGCGTAGCCTAGGTAACTTCCAAGGCGGATGCAACGTACAATTTGCTATGAACCCTTTAACCGAAGAACTGATTGCGGTGGAAATAAACCCACGAGTAAGTCGTTCTTCTGCATTGGCGAGTAAGGCTACAGGTTATCCGATTGCGAAGATCGCTGCTAAGTTAGCTATTGGTTATTCGTTAGATGAATTAAAGAACCAGATTACCAAAACAACCTCTGCTTATTTCGAGCCTGCATTGGATTATGTAATTGTAAAGATACCTCGTTGGAATTTCGATAAATTTAAAGGAGCCAACGATACACTAGGTCTACAAATGAAGAGTGTAGGTGAAGTAATGGCCATTGGGAGAAGCTTTAATGAAGCCCTACAAAAAGCTTGTGTTAGCCTAGAAAATGATGCTATTGGTTTGGGTTATTACGGCAAGAGTATGATGAAAAGTGAGGAGATTGTAGAATATATCAAAACGCCGAAGTGGGATAGGATATTCAGGATAAAAGATGCGTTGATGCAAGGGTCTACCGTAAAAAGCATTGCGCAAGCAACGGGAATTGATCGTTGGTTCTTATACCAGATTCAAAAGCTTTGTGTAATTGAAAAAGAAATTGCACACCACCGTTTAGAAACATTACCCAACGACCTATTAAAGGATGCTAAGAAGAATGGTTTTAGCGATGCGCAGATAGCGAAAGTGTTACAAGGCAACTGTTCAGACGATCAGGTTTATGAAAAGCGTAAGAAGCTTGGAATAACAAGGGTGTATAAAATGGTAGATACTTGTAGTGCCGAGTTCGAAGCTAAGACGCCTTACTTTTATAGTACTTTCGAGAATTAAGGTTAAGCAGTAGGTCATATATGATAAGAAATAAATAGTATACAACATAAAAAAAGATTAGGGATTGAAACATTTCTTCAATCCCTAATCTTTTTAAGTAGATAAATACACATAAGAATACATGGAGATTAACCTTAATGATGCTTCATAAAACAAAGTGTTTTTATATCTCTTTCTTTCTATTTAAACTATTAATTCTTACCTGTTCCTCACAAGTTTTTCTTACATCATAATTACTTCAAGTTACTGCGACATAAACGAAAGTGCTACTTGAAGAAAGATTTTCTTACTTTCACGCCTCGAAAGAGACTTATCAAATACGCCTAAATAGTTTTTGGAAAGTATTTGAATATAATAAACATTAATAAATGAAAGCAATTATACCCGTAGCTGGTGCTGGCGCCAAGCTTCGACCTCATACATACACTCAACCCAAAGCACTCATTCCTATTGCAGGAAAAACAATACTAAGTTTTATTGTAGACCAGTTGCATGAAGCTGGCATTAATGAATTTGTTTTTATTGTTGGCTATCTGGGAGAAAAGATTAAGGAATATGTTTTACAGACCTATCCTGACTTGACCACTCATTTTGTTTTTCAAAATGAAAGACAAGGTACAGGTCATGCTATAGAATTGACAAAAAATATTGTTGGTGACGATGAAGTGTTTATTGCCCTTGGCGATACAATTTGTGAATATGACATTAAAGAGGTGATGGATAGTCCATGCTCAATGCTGGGCGTAAAGAAAGTAGATAACCCGGGCAATTTTGGGGTGGCTACTATTAATGAAGAAGGTTTTATTGAGCAGCTAGTAGAAAAACCCTCTATACCAAAAAGCAATATGGCATTGGTTGGCATCTACAAAATAAAGGAAGGCATGCTTTTGTATGAGTGTCTTCACGAAATGTTTTCTCATCAACTAAAACCTAATACTGATTATAACCTTACCGATGCCTTAGATTGTATGGTGAAGAAGGGCGTGAAGATGAAGTCTTTTAAAGTAAAGAATTGGTTTGATTGTGGTAAAAAAGAAACATTACTAGAAAGTAATGCTACTATGCTTAAGAAAACCGGAGGGAATGTGCCCGCAGAGCATAGCTATAAAGATTGCATCATTATCCAACCAGTAAGTATAGCCGATGGGTGCCAAATATCCCACTCCATCATTGGTCCGCATGTGGCAATTGGCGCCAATACCACCATCAAACATTCGATTGTTAGGGATAGCATTATTGGTTCTTATACTAATTTATATGAGGTAGTGCTCGACAATTCGCTTATTGGTAGCGATGCCTCTGTAAAAGGATTGAGTAGAAGCCTGAACATTGGCGACAATACCGAGATAGACTTCGGATAGTTTTTAGTGATTAACGTTTAATGATTAATATTTTACGGAATTGTTTTGAGTAATAATTAAACGTTAATCACTAATCGTTTTCTAGTTTTTCCTCCATGCCCATTTCCACATTTCTTTCCAAGTGGGTTTCTTTCCATACATAAGTATAGCTACCCTGTAAATTTTGGCACTTATCCATGTGGTGCTAATAAATCCACCAATCAACAATAACATACTTAATATTAATTGCCAGTAGGGTACTGTATTCGGTACACCAAATGGTATACGAGCCATCATTACGATGGGAGATGTTAAGGGAAATAAACTGCCAAATATGGCTAGATTACTTGTAGGATTGTTGATGGCACTAGACATTATTACGATACCAAAAATAATAGGCATGGTAATAGGCAAAGTAAGACTTTGTGCATCTTGCGGATCTTCGTTTACGGCACTACCAACGGCAGCAAACAAGGAAGAATACAACAGATATCCCCCTAAGAAATAGAAAATAAAGCAGCCAATGATTAATGGGAAATTAATTTCCGATAAACTAGTCATCAAATTATTTAAAGCCCCACTTTGTTTTACTGTTTGCAGGGCTTCTGTAGCCCCATGGTTCATAACATTGGCAGTCTCACGCATACTAGGCACAAATAGTGGAAGTATAAATCGGAGTGTAACGGTAAGTGCCACCCATATTATAAACTGAACCAAGCCAACAGCGCCTATGCCAGTAATCTTGCCCATCATCAATTGAAATGGTTTTACACTACTAATGATTACCTCGGCTATTCTGTTTGTTTTTTCTTCCATTACACCTCGCATTACCATAGTTCCGTATATGAAAAGAATAATATAAATCATAAAGCCCGAGGCATATCCTACACCATAACTGATCCCTACTTTGGTATCATTCTCCTCTTTACCTTCTGTAGTAGAGAATTTTATTTCATTCCCCTTTTGGAGGCTATCCAATTGTTTTTTGGTTATTTGTAGAGAGGACAGCAATCGTTGGTTTTCTAAGGCATCATTAATGCGTTTCTGAATCTCCTCCCTATTCATCAATCCTACTGTTTTGCCAGAAACAACCGAGATAGTATCGCCTTTTGCAGGTTTGAAGCCTTCGGGAACCCATACATAACCATCCAATTCTTTCTTAGCAATTTTTTCCTTTAGTAATAAAAGGGATTCATCCTTTACAAAAACAAATTTTATATCGTCTTTACTGTCAATTTTCCCTCCAAATACATGGGCATTATCAGCGATAGCAACAGTATAATTCTCTGACGATTTTACAGAGAAATAAATAATCAGTCCATACAAACCGAAAATAACAATGGGTAGCAGGATTGTAGTCAAAAGAAAAGTTTTCTTTTGTACCCTGCTCAAAAATTCGCGTTGTGCTATTATCCAGATTTTATTCATAATTCGTTAGTAAAGTATTAAGTAATAGGTGGTAAGTATTAAGTAAAAGAGGTTTTGTATGACTTATTACCTACAACTTAATACCTAATACCTGCTTAAGAAAGATTTTGAAAAGCCCTTGTTATCGATTTTGTTCCATCAACCAATTGAATAAAGATATCGTTGAGAGATGGCAGTATCTCATTAAATGACTCTATGTTTATTCCTTGATTAATGAAATGCAACAGCACATCATTACTGCTGTATCCTCCATTAATTTTCATTATAAATTCATTTTCTTTCTGGTTAAGAACCTCGTAAGCAGCATCTTCTATGTTAGTGGGGGTTCCAACCAATTTGATACTAAATTTATTTTCTTTAAACTGTTGTTTCACATCGGCAACTGTTCCATCAAGTATCTTTTTACCCAGGTTTACCAAGACAATATGGTCACAAATTTCCTCCACTTGTTCCATCCGGTGTGTACTAAAGATGACGGTACTGCCGCGTTTTGCCAAACCATAAATTTCATCTTTTATCAGGTTGGCATTCACCGGATCTAGCCCGCTAAAGGGTTCATCTAGTATTATTAGTTTGGGTTCGTGCAATACGGTCGTTACAAATTGCAGTTTCTGGCTCATCCCTTTGCTTAGGTCTTCAACCTTTTTGTTCCACCAACTTTCCATCTCCAGTCTTTTAAACCAGAATTTTATCTTTTGCATCGCATCAGCCTTACTTAAACCTTTTAGTTGTGCCAGGTATAAAGCTTGTTCGCCAATCTTCATTTTTTTATACAAGCCTCGTTCTTCGGGCATATACCCAATTTTGATGATATCATTTTCGGGGTCAAAGTTTCTACCATCAAATGTAATACTACCACTGTCGGGGTAGAAGATGCCCGTTATCATCCGCAACAAAGTGGTTTTGCCCGCACCATTTGGTCCTAATAACCCAAAGATGTCTCCTTGTTTTATATCGAAACTAATGTCGTCGACTGCTTTTTGCGTAGCGTAGTATTTTTTTAGGTTATGTAATTGTAATATGGAATCCATAATTTTAATTAAAAACCGAATATAAGAAAGGAAGATGGATAGATCATTATTTTTTGAAAACGTTTATAAAATTACCTACTTGTAGCTTTATACACTACTTTGTAATGATTGATAAATATGAAGCCCCATATTAAATTGGATGTAATAACGCCGAATAATTATATAAGCGTCCTGCTAGACATTACAATTTTTAAACATTAAGCAATGTGCTTGGTACCTTCACAAACTTGTTTTCTACTCTTTAATTCGTTTTATTGATTGTATCTTAATCTTAGTAAAAGGACTGAAATGATAATTGTCGCATCTGAAAGTATCAGTCTATACTTTAAATTGATTGTTCTTTTTTAAATGTTATTCTTTTAATTCATTTTAGTTGTAAATAGGGTTCCTTCCTTCATTTCATATAACAGTATGGTGATTTTTTCGAAGTCATTTATCGGGTTGGGAGCAAGGATTAAGCGTATAAATTGCAATAATTTACTAGCTTATAATATCGATGAATACGTAATTGTGACATCCATATATAATATTTTCAGTCTGCAATAAGTTGAACAATTTAAGAGCGTATTATCCCTAAAAGTATAGATAACCAATCATGTTTTCGTTTTTAATAATATATTGAATCTACAAATGATAATACAGTTAGTAAACTATTCTACCTCTGATGTGAAAAATGGGAACATTATTTACAATCCGCTTCTTTTGATTTTATTTAGTTAAAATATCTACTCCTCTACATACAGTGAACACTAAAAAAAAAGCAAGTCCAATCAACAAACTACGATTATTCTTATACATCAACCACCTAGCAATGCCAATAATGAACCCGTATAATAATAGTACTTGTAGTATAGAAACCTGAATATTTGGTAAAACTGAAAATGGCAAATCGTTTACATTCGTGATGTATGTATTCATTAAGTCAAGCATCCAACTAATTATATTTCCTAAGAATGTGGCAATAAAATGGATTGGTGAAAATAGCAGTAGCAGTAACTCTGCATACAATATAATACAAGAAAATGGAACGGCTAATATGTTGGTGAACAAAAACAAGGTCGGTAACTGGTGAAAATGAAACAAAATAAGTGGTAATGTAAGTATTTGTGCTCCAATTGTAACAGAAGATAAACTCCAAATAAAAGATAATATTTTATTTTGAAAAAAGAAACATTTACGAATAGTTTGATAGAAAGAAACAATTCCAAGAACGGCGGCATAACTAAGCTGAAAACCTGCATCCCAAATTCTAAAGGGATTTGACAATAGAATAATCATGGCTGAAAGAGCCAGATTGTTGAAAACATTTGTACGCCTGTTAATACTTTCACCTAATACTATTACCGAGAACATAATCGCACTCCGAGTAACGGTTGGTGCAGCACCAGCGACCAAACAGAAGCCCCATAATACTATAATAATGGTTGTAGGCTTGATAAAACGTACCCATTTATGGCTTTTAAAAGGGGAAAACAAAAAAATCAATAATCCATAAATCATTCCCATCCTCATTCCAGAAATAATAATTATATGTATTACCCCAGTATTGTTATAAGCCTGAATAAGGTTTTTATCTAAATCGTCACGATACCCTATTAATAATGCCTCTGCAACGCTTAGTGTTGTTGGATTGGCAATATTTATTCTAAGTATATTTAAAACAGTAGTACGAGCTTTTATAATTAAGGTACCCAAAAAACTAGTGCTTTTTGTGTTTAACAATTGGTAGTCATTTTCTTTTAAAAAAGATTGGTAATATATATGATTAAAAATGCAATGTTGCTTATAATCAAACCCTCCAGGATTTCCTTCATTTTCTATTACAGATAATTGGGAGTTTATAATAATTTGGGATCCATACGTTATATCGGGATATTTAGTTCCCTTCAAAAAATAAAGTAATACGTTCCCACTAACTGGCTGCCATTGATTTTTTATAAAAACAGAATTTGCTTGTGCAAGTGCTTTGTATGTTTTGCCTTTTGTTACTAAAGGCTCTTGAATGGTTACTAAAACTTGAATATTTGGTTTATAATAATTGCCTATCCATTCTTTATCATGAGTTCCGTTTTTTTCAAAACTTAACACTCCTCCAATCGAAATGAACAAAAAAAGTACTGCTGTGCCAGCCAACTTCCTAAATATTAGTTGGTAGTTTAGGGATACTAAAGGAAAAACAGCTACAATTAATAAAGCTACAAAAGCCATTATTAGAAAAGGTCGTAATGGTAATGAGAAGCAATATTGAATGATGATACCCGTTATTAAACTTATCAAAAGCCTTAGTAGAGGCATTTTCTGAACGGTGATGGTGCTATGAATGTTTTTCATTGACCCATTGTCTTTGAGAAGACTGTAAAGTACCAATTAAAATCGAGAGAAAAGAATTAATTCTAATAATGGATAATGTGCTTTTCCTTTATTCAAGGGGGTTTTGAATAAATAATTTTTTCGTATGGATTACTAGACAAAATGAAAATCCTCTCCATGCAATTGCAAAGAGAGGTTTTCATGCGACTCAAAAAATCGCAAGTTTAATTAGATTTTAAAAACGGGGTTTTGTCCAGTTCAAATATCAACAAAGTATTTGGTAATGTGGAAAAAGGAGCCCTTTTTTTAGCACGGTATTTTTCTGCAGTTTTTCCGCAAAATAAACTGCAGAAAAACTGCAGAAAAAACTGCAGGTCAACCTGCGATTATTGTGCTGCCAATACGGTTTTTTTGCTTCACTTTTTACGCAAAAAAATTGATTACTAATAATATTATAAATTAAATATTTTAATAATCAATTAAAATCAATGACTTACAGTCGCGGATGCAAAGTTTTGTATTGATACTTTTACTCTGTCAACAAAATTAGAAAAACAACTTAAATTTTAAACTATGCTTACAATTGAAAGAAAACCCCTAGTGGCTCAAAAATCTACTTCTACACAGTATGTAGAGAAAGTAATCAGAAATTACAAACAGGATCGTTGGATTCAAAACAGTGAAAAGATTGGTAAAGAAGATACTTTGAGTGCGTGGTGGAGCATAGAAGAGTTGGAAGGTTTTCTAGAAGAAGCTAAAAGACATGGTGGCGATGGCGTTAAATTTTATTTTGGAGCGAATGATGCAGATTACCAAGAAAAACCAGAATATGCTGACAGGCAAACACTAGTAATGGTAGCAACTAAACAAAAAGATGGTTTATTTGGCGGTGTTGCTAATAAAGATATTTATGTAAGAGATGTAAACGGTCAAAGTAATTTGATTTGTAATAATGGCGGTAAATTTTGTCCTCCATCTTGTGGCGTAACAATCACTACTGATCCTGATGTTTACTCTCCAGAAATTGGGATTACGCTTGTTGATACAGCTGATGGCGGAATGATGATAGTGTAGACTTTAACCAAAATGTTGATATAAAACCTCCTTCGGGAGGTTTTTTTATTTATTCTCTCACCAAAATTCACTTACTTTGAAAAGTATGTTCGATATATTTGATTTAATTCCTATTATCGTTGGATTCATTGCGATTATTTTTTCTTCTATATTACTTTTCAATAAGTCTACACCTATATACCTAAAGGCATTTTCCCCCTTTTCTATCATCGACACTTTGGTGTCGATTCTAACCACTTACTTAGCAAGTAAATCAATACATACAATACCTATAGAAAACGCTTTAACCACCTTTGAGTTCTGCTTTTATATTTGGGTACTAAGGAGTATCATTAATAATCTGTTAATAAAGAAGTTGTCTTTATTTTTTCTATTTGGGTTACCAATAATGGTTGTACTAAATGTATTTTTAATACAAGGCTATAACAGCTTTCATACCCTTACTTATTCAATTGGCAGTCTTATTATCATTTCACTTTCCATTTATTATTTCTTCGAACTGTTTCAAACACAATATGCTATCTGGTTGGCTAAAGAACCTGGCTTTTGGATAGCTAGCGGATTGCTTTTTTACTATAGCGTCAGCTTTCCTTTGTTTGTTTCTTTAAACCTGATGAAGCATTTTCCGGTGACACTTGGAAATGTAATAGGAATAATATGCTCGCTAATGAATTTTATTCTATATTCACTCTTCTGTATCTCTTTTATATGCAAGATTCAAATCAAGAAATTATTTTCGTCATAGCCATTGGAGGGGTCATTGGATTGCTGCTTGTTGGATTTATTATAGCTATTTTGTATTTTTATCAGAAAAGACAGCAAAAACAAGAACGAGAAATAACCAATTTAAAAGAACAATATCAAAAAGAATTACTGAACAGCCAATTGGAAATGCAAGAAAACACTATGAAACAGATAGGTCAAGAATTGCATGACAATATAAAACACCAGCTTATGGTTGTTTTCTCCACACTCGACTTTTTTCCAATAGAGAGAGAAGATCCTAATTTTGAAATATTGAAAGAAAGCAAACAGGAGATAAACAATATAATAAATGATATTGCCCAACTTTCTCACAGTCTTCATACAGATAGGATTTATCATATAGGATTATTAGAATCAATAGATGCAGAAGTGGGGCGTTTGAGTAAGATAAAAACACTAACCATAACATACGATCGCCAAGCACTTAGGAATTACTTTGATGGACAAACCAATACGTTCATTTTTAGAATTTTTCAAGAGGTTGTGCAAAATACCCTTAAACATGCAAAAGCTTCAAACATTAAAATAGACGTATTTGATGAAGAGGATGCCTTTTTTATTATAAGAATAAAAGATAATGGTATTGGCTTTAAGGTTACTGAAAATTTGAAACAAACAAAAGAGACGGGTATTGGTCTTACAAATATTTATAACAGGGCCAAATTGATTGGTGCAACCATAAATATTGAAAGTGAAATAGGAAAGGGAACAACTGTTTCATTAGTTTTGCCAATTCCTGAAGAATAAATTGAAAAAAATGACAAAAATATCCTGATATTATGGCTTCTGAGGTTAATAAAATACATCTTGCACTCGCAGACGACCATAAATTGGTGCGTAGTTCTATAGCGAAACTAGTTTCTTCCTTTAAAAATTGTACAGTATTATTCGATGCCGAAAATGGAGAACAAGTTCAGGAACAACTCAAAAACCATGTTATCCCCGACATTTTACTACTAGACATAAGTATGCCTATTTTGGATGGTTTTGATACTGCAATTTGGTTAACTAAAAATTATCCTCAAGTAAAAATTATTGCCTTAACCATGAACACCGATGAACGTAGTATTGTAAAGATGATGCGGAATGGTGCCAAAGGGTTTCTCTCTAAAAATACCGAACCCCCAGAACTTCTGAAAGCCATAGAAACGGTAATGACCAAAAACTTTTATTTGCCAGAAGATATTTCCTGGAAATTGGTTACCGGTCTTCAAGATGAAGCCAATCAACCGGCAGAACCAAAAGATCTAAGTGAAAAAGAACGTGAATTTTTATCTCTTGTATGCACCGAATTGCACTATGAACAGATAGCAAAGAAAATGTTTATTAGCGTGCGTACAGTAGATGACTATCGCGCTACTTTGTACGATAAATTGAAAGTAAAATCGAGAATGGGCATGGCTATGTATGCTATTAAAAATGGATTGGTAGGGGATATAGAATAAAATTTAAAATCCAGTCTATTACTTTTTGCAGAGGAGGTTATCTTCGCCTCCATGCAGTTCAAGGATATAGTAGGGCAACAAGCAACTAAGAGCCATCTTGTTGAAATGGTTGAGCAAAACCGCCTCAGTCACGCGCTTTTATTTTTAGGAAAAGAAGGAAGTGGTGCCTTACCCCTTGCGTTGGCTTTTGCGCAATTTGTTGTTTGCCAGCCTAGTGCTTCTCCTGTAGTAGAAGATCTGTTTGGGGGGATGTCTGCATTAGAAAATAAACCTGGTTATATATCTCCGGATGAATTGGAAAGTCAGGAAAGTTTTCAACGGGCAGAGAAGTTAATACATCCCGATCTGCATTTCTCTTATCCGGTCATTCCAAGAAAACCGGGCGATAAACCCAAGAGTAGCGATTATATTAGCGAATGGCGCGAATTCATCAAACAGTCTCCTTACAGCAATGCGTATGATTGGCTTCAGTTTATAGGAGCCGAAAACAAGCAGGGAAATATCACTGCAGAAGAATGCAATGATATAATGCGGCAACTTAGCCTAAAAAGTTTCGAAAGCGAATACAAAGTTCTGGTATTGTGGATGCCCGAATATCTGGGCAAGGAAGGAAATAAATTGTTGAAACTGATAGAAGAGCCCCCCGCAAATACGCTTTTTATATTGGTTGCCGAAGACGAAGAGCAAATATTACCTACCATTCTGAGCCGTTGTCAGTTGGTGAAAATACCAGTTTTAGAAAACAATGAGATAGAAACAGCTTTGGTAGAACGAGCAAATGCCTCTACCGAAACAGCAGCGCAGGTAGCAGCATTGTGCGAAGGAAACTATCGCGAGGCATTGCAATTGTTGCAACATAATGAAGAAGACTGGCAAAGTCTTTTGAAAGACTGGCTAAACAGCACCCTAAGGGGTGGCCCCATCAAACAAGTGAAGTTTGCCGAGGATATCAGCAAATTGGGTAGAGAAAAACAAAAACAGTTTCTTCGTTATTTCAATCATCTGATTGGGCAAAGTATCCGCATAAAAATTTTGGGAGGGGATGCTTTTGCCATAGCAGCATCCGAAAAAGATTTTGCACTCAGGCTAAATAAAATCGCATCAGTTAGTCAGCAACAAGCCATTATCATAGAATTAGACAAAGCGTCTTACTACATTGAACGGAATGCCAATGGCAAAATGTTGTTTCTGGCTTTGACTATAAAACTTTACCATATCCTTCAAAATAAAGTAGTGGCTTCGATGAGGTAACAGGTTGTTGGGGTGTAGGTAATAGGTATTAAGTTGTAAGAAATACAGGGTAGGTGCTAGGTTTTTTGTTTGCAAAGAATTTACTTCAACCTACAAAAACGCTTATTTACATCCGTTTCTACAAATCTTTTCTCCTTCCGCAAATATTCTATTTGTTTATCTATATCTTATTTCGTTATTTTTGGAGGCGTTGAAGATGGGATAGATTAGGAAGAAAAACAATTGATTGATAGTATATAATATTCATTGGCTCGGGCTTATAAATATAAATTGGATATAGCGATTACAAAATAATAGGTTGGAATTATTCGTTCAAACAGAATAATATTGTTCTTCCAGCTTGCTTTGCCCTACTTTTCAGATCATTTTTTCTCTTCCAAATTACATTTCTTCGGGAACAGGCACTACGTTTCATAAATGATTTATGCAAACGCAAGGCTTGATTAAAACCGTAATAAATTAACTCTGTAAATTAAAAAAAATATGGCGTGTGGATCATGTGGAACAGGAAAACCGGGGGGCTGCAAAAGCAATGGTGGTTGCAGTACAGGCGGTTGCAACAGAATGAATGTACATGATTGGTTGGTGAATCTTCCTATTGCGGATACCGAAAGTATGTGCAGGGTGGTGGAAGTAAGCTTTAAAAATGGCAGTAGAAAAGATTTTTACCGAAATACCACTTTACAACTTTTCGAGAAAGGAGATTATGTTACCGTAGAAGGCGTAAACGGCTATGATGTGGGAGAGGTGAGCTTATCGGGTGAATTGGTGCGGATGCAAATGAAGAAAAGGGGGGTAAAAGAAGAAGACCCCGAGATGCGGAAAATACTTCGCCCAAGCTTAGACCGAGATTTGGAAAGCTTTCACATCAGCAAAGGACGCGAGGCTAAAATTTTATCGCGCAGCAGAGAAGTTGCTATCGAATTGAAGCTACAAATGAAGCTCTCTGAAATAGAAATTCAAGCCGATGGCAAAAAAGCCACCTTCTTTTATACGGCTGATGACCGGGTGGATTTCAGAGAAATGATTAAGCAATTTGCTGCTGAGTTTAAGTTGAAGGTAGAGATGAAGCAGATTGGCATCCGGCAGGAAGCTGCCAAAATGGGAGGCATCGGCAGTTGTGGTCGCGAATTGTGTTGTAGCACCTGGTTAACCGATTTTAAGAGTGTGAACACAACAGCTGCTCGTTATCAAAACCTTTCTATCAATCAAACAAAATTGAGTGGGCAATGTGGCCGTCTGAAATGCTGTCTCAACTTCGAGTTGGACACTTATCTCGATGCCCTTCAACATTTTCCAGAAAATGCAGACACCTTAGAAACTGCCAAGGGAAATGCTTTCTTAATTAAAAAAGATATTTTCAAAAACCTGATGTGGTATATGTTGCAAGGTGGCAGCAAGCACTATCCCTTATCTATTCAGCGTGCAAAAGAGATAAAGCGTTTGAATATGCAAGGTGTTCGTCCCGAAGATTTAGAACCGATAGATTTAACGGCTAATGGCAAACAAAAAGAAGTAGAACCTGAATATGCCGACTTAGTGGGTCAGATTACACTTAAACCTTTGGAAAGAAATGATCGTCGCCGCGACGACCGCAACCGAAACAGAGACAGGCAAAATGCTCCAAGACCCGAAAACAGGGGTGAAAACAGACCCGAAAACAGGGGCGAAAGAAATGTACAACCACAGCAACCAAGGGGCAATAACAATGGAGGACAGCCGCAGCGACCCCCACAAAACAACCAGCCACAGCAACCTAGGCGAGAGAACAACCAGCCGCAAAGGCCGCCTCAAAACCAGAACAACAACCGCGACAGGCAACAAGCGCGTGGCAACAACAATGGTAATAATGGGGGCAATAATGGGGGTGGACAACCTCGAAACAGGCCACCGCAAAACAACCAGCCCCAGCAACGGAAAGACAACGACAATCCGAAGCCACCAGTAGAGTAGATAATAGATAGTAGTTATTAGATAATAAAAAAAAGCCCTTGAAGTGTTTCTTTCAAGGGCTTTTTTACTACTATCTACTAGCTAATAACTCATCACTAAGACACGATTCCCCCAAACTTAGTAGCAATCGTACCCAATACAGCACGGGTATTGTAG
Organism: uncultured Chitinophagaceae bacterium; assembly: GCA_903883945.1. Lineage (GTDB taxonomy): Bacteria > Bacteroidota > Bacteroidia > Chitinophagales > Chitinophagaceae > Parasediminibacterium. Next base: position 34,017 of record CAISCV010000020.1, read on the forward strand.
TAGCGGGCGAAACCTACAAAAGCCATCCCAAAATGGGTATCGGAAAAAACCACATGTCCATGCTTTGTTTTATACATAATGGTTTGCGTACACTCCGCTTCGGTAGGAGCTTTTGCGCCAATTACATAAAAACCAATGGTTACTGAAACCCCATCCTGTCCTTCAGGAATGCCGCCGGTGGGGATACCAAAATCGAGGTTTGCGCCCAAATCTCCAGCCCTTTCGTAATGAACGGGGGGCGCAATATCTGCAATAGGAGACAGCGTGTGTGTACCGCTGTCATTAACTACCCCACAAGATTTCCGATCTATATCGGTCATTTTTGCATTTGTTTTCATGGGGATACCCATCTTCCTGATTCTCGCTTCCAATGGTGCACGTGCATCTTGGGTGGCTTTAATTTCCAACGAGGTGTGGTTATTTTTTACAGATGAAATAGCATAATCATCATCAAACGTTTTTAGCTCTAGCGCAAGCGCTGTTGTATCTGTTACCTCTAGCCCCCATGCGGTTTTGTTGGTAGCTACTTCTTCGCCAAAGTTGTCGGCAAAATCCTTAAATTCAGAAATTCCTTCGGGAACCCAATCTTTACTGTAAGACATAATTTTAAATTTAAAAATGAATAAATAATTTGAATAATATCCAGTGAAAAATTTCTCATAAAAAATTTGCACTTAGATGGAAACTGTTTGCAGTAAACAAATCACTGCATGCAGTGAAGGGTTAATTAGACATCTTTCCAAATAAATTGGGATAAAAACCGTTATTAATTGTATTATGAGTCACTATTCAAAATACAAGGATAAGAATGCTGTAGACTTTCAGCGGCTAGTTGGGGTAAGTTATGGCACGTTTGGGGTTATTTTGTCAAAACTAATTACGGCAATAGAACAGCACCGATTAGCGAATCCGCTGAGCAAACGTGGTAGGAAAAATAAATTAACGATAGAAGATCAACTTTTGCTGACATTACTCTACTTGCGTCAATATGATACATTTTTAACGTTGGGTACTCAGTTTGGGATTAGTGAATCGTATGCGCAAAAGCGTTATACCTTCATCAGTTCCATGCTTTTGAAATCATTGGATTTACCAGAAGAACACACATTGGAATTGGCACAGATACAAGTATTGGCTATTGATGTAACAGAACAGCCTATAGAAAGACCTGTTAAGAATCAGGCAAAGTATTATTCTGGAAAAAAAACGCCATTCCATAAAAGCACTGATAATATTATGCTTAATAACAGGACTAATCAAGGCTGTCAGATGCGATAAAGGTGCTGTACACGATTATAAGTTGTTTAAAAAAGCGGGACTTAAAATATACAAACAATCAAGAATAAAGGCAGATAGTGGCTTTCAAGGCATACAGGATGATTTTTGCAATGCGGCAATACCGCATAAAGCAACTAAGCTACATCCCCTGACAAAGGAACAAAAGAAAGAAAATACCATCTTGGCAAAACAACGAATCCCTATTGAACATAAAAATAGACAGTGTAAGATTTTTAAAATAACACAACTGACATACAGAGGAAAACACAAAAATTATCATAAAACATGGTTGATAATTGCTGCTATTGTCAATCTAAAAGAAACCACCTACAACTTGAGATATGCAACACCCTAATTTATTTTGGAAAGAGGTCTA
>CAISCV010000021.1 GCA_903883945.1 uncultured Chitinophagaceae bacterium
AAAAGCCATCAATCGCAACGCAGTTCCAAATGGAAACAGAATATGGAATACAACTCTCTCTTTGATCTTTTATTATTCATTTATATCGAACTCACGTTAAATTAAGAAAGGCTATCCAAACTTGGATAGCCTTTCTTATTAAAGCAATTTAAAGACAGATAGGTTTAGAAAGATTGCTTTGCAACGCCATCTGCAATAGCTTGTAAAGCTTTTGCTTCACCTAATATTGCTGCCATCTTGTTTCCCTTACCATCATTTCCAGCGGCCAAATAGCCACCTCTTGAGGTCTTAGTAATCACGGCATCGTGCATTGGTACATTCTTTTCTTTTGTCTTTAGGCAGTACGCCTTGATAAATTTACTTGTATCCATCTTATTTAATTTTATGCCTTAGTATATTAGTATATTTTTTACAATATTCCATAAGGCAAGTGAAAAAAACTGTTTCGACGCACAAACTACAGGAATATTTTGGAATAATTATCATGATGTGTATAAAACTATATCACAATGTGAATAATAACACTCAATTCCCTGTTTTTTGGTGATTAAACGTCTATTCTAGCATATTTTGCATGGGTTTCAATGAATTCTCTTCTTGGTGCTACTTCGTCTCCCATCAACATACTAAATACTCTGTCTGCTTCTGCGGCACTCTCAATAGTTACTCTTTTTAGTGTTCGTCTCTTAGGATCCATCGTTGTTTCCCACAGTTGTTCTGCATTCATTTCACCCAAACCTTTGTATCGTTGTATGCCTACGCTATCCTCTTTTCCACCACCAAGTTTAAGAACAAGGTCTTTTCGTTGTTCTTCATTATAAGCGTATGCTTGTTCTTTTCCTTTCTTAACTAGGTATAAGGGTGGCTGGGCAATATAAACATAACCTTGCTCCACCAATTCTTTCATATATCTAAAAATGAAAGTAAGAATCAAGGTGGCAATGTGACTACCATCCACATCGGCATCGGTCATGATTACCAATTTGTGGTAACGAAGTTTACTGATGTTCAACGCTTTGGCATCATCCACAATACCTACAGTTACACCAAGGGCAGTGTACATGTTTCTTATTTCCTCGTTCTCATAAATTTTATGCTCCATTGCCTTCTCCACATTCAGAATCTTACCTCTCAATGGCAGAATTGCTTGATAGCTTCTATCCCTACCTTGTTTAGCCGTTCCACCGGCCGAATCCCCTTCCACCAAGTATAATTCACATTTCTCAGGGTCACGCTCGCTACAATCTGCTAGTTTACCGGGTAATCCACCACCACTCAATACTGTTTTACGTTGTACTAAGTCTCTTGCTTTCTTAGCCGCCATCCGCGCTTGTGCAGCAAGAATCACTTTGCTGATGATATTCTTAGCATCCTTGGGGTTTTCTTCCAGATAAGCTTGTAACACTTTAGCAACGGTAGAATCTACAATGCCACTCACCTCACTGTTACCTAGTTTGGTCTTGGTCTGTCCTTCAAACTGTGGTTCAGGAACTTTTACGGAGATAATAGCACTTAATCCTTCCCTGAAGTCATCCCCTTCTATTTCTACTTTAGCTCTTTCAAACAATCCTTCTTTATCACCATAGCTTTTAAATACACGCGTTAAAGCCCTTCTGAAACCCGTAACGTGTGTACCACCTTCGATGGTATTGATGTTGTTTACATAACTAAAAATGTGTTCCTTAAAGTCGTTGTTGTAGGTCAAAGCCACATCTACTGTAACGTTTGATGCTTCGTCATAACCTTCCACACTCAAAGTCATTGGGATAAAAGGGGTACGGTTTGCATTCTTATCAAGCATTTCCACAAACTCTACGATACCGCCCTCACTATAAAAGAAAGCAGAATAGGGTGTGCCATCATCATTCAATTCCCTCAAATCGGTTAAAGTAATACTTATTTTTCTGTTCAAATAAGACAATTCCCTCAACCTGCTTTCTAATATTTCCTTCTTGTAAACAGTTTCCTGAAAGATAGAAGCGTCTGGCCAGAACCTCACAGTAGTACCCGTTCTATCACTCACCCCCGCTTCTCTTACGGCATAGGCAGGTGCACCACAATGGTATTCTTGTTCGAATATCTTTCCTTCTCTTTCTACTTTTACCTGTAAAGTAGTACTCAAGGCATTTACGCAACTCACGCCCACACCATGCAAACCACCCGATACCTTGTAAGATCCTTTGTCGAATTTACCACCTGCATGCAACACAGTCATAACAACTTCCAATGCACTTCTTTTTTCTTTGGAGTGCATGGCCGTAGGAATACCCCGTCCATCATCTTTTACGCTGATGCTATTGTCTTCATGAATAATTACGTAAATATTTTTGCAATACCCAGCTAAGGCTTCATCTATAGAGTTATCTACTACTTCATATACCAAGTGGTGTAAGCCCTTAACGCCAATATCGCCAATGTACATGGCTGGTCTTTTCCGTACGGCTTCCAATCCTTCCAAAACCTGTATACTATCGGCGCCATAATTCTTTTCTTGTGCATCTGCACTTGTCGGTTGACTATCTAATTCGTCGCTCATATGCTTGTGTTACTCTGTTTATAAAGAGCGGTCGAAGATAATGTTTTTACATCTTATAAGATTAGTTTAGGCAGGTTGGTTTTCCACATATAAACACGAGTCATTTCTAGTTTTAAATGGGTATTTTTAAGTTCCCTTCCGTAATGTTTTTAAGGATGAAGAACATTTACGTTTGTCAGATGTAGTTAATGTTTGATTTATTTATTTCAATAAGAGATTATAACATTATGGTTCAAGCATATAATTTTTTGGCTTCCTGGCAATTGTTTCCTGAGAAATGTAATTTTCAGAATGGGATTATTCCAAAGAGTGGTAATTATAAGATAGATAGCATACATCAAGGGAAACAATTAAGCATTACCAACAATTGGGTATCTGTTACCAATGATGCATTTCATACAGAATACAATACTATCCCCGATGGAATATTGCATCCCTATGAGGGACATGAGTTTGCAGATGGCATTCAATCAACTATTACCAATGCAAGCGCATTCAGTACTGTATTCAGCAAAGCAGATGCAATAGTTTTGGAAATAACCCACGAGATATTACCCAATGGATACCTTAAGATCACACAAAAAGGAACTACAGAAGCCAAGGAATCCTTTAGTAATGTGGAGGTTTATCACAAACAACTAAGTGTATTGCCTTATGCATCAAGTGCTGCCGGCGTTGCGATTAGACCGACGAAAGAAGGGGTCATTAAGCACAAGGCATTGGCAGCTATGGAAGAACAAACCAATATGCACCTAGACCAAATTAAGCAACAGATAGAACTTCTTGCTCGACAAGCACAGGAAATTCAGAAACGAAGAGAGTTGAGCCTAATGATTTATGAGGCTGCACTAAGGTTCAAACCGCAAATAGGACAGATATATCATTTGTATGAAGACCATGATGGCAGCAATGCATTATCACTTATTTCACCAATAGATTGGGGCGGCAGCGGACGCTTCAAACAGTTTGTTGCATCAGTACGTTTGCTTGCAGATCATACATGGGTAGAGGTATAATAGCTGATTATCGCGTAATATTCTTGCTTTTGTATAAGATTTAATATTCATGACCAAATAAGATATCTTTAGCAATCTAATAAAAAAGCCACTCATCAGACTAAACTAATGAGTGGCTACTATAAAATGTTGTTAGTTATTATACTATAACTGCACCTTCTACTAAAACAGTTGCTTTGTTGTTTAATACTTCTACAAAACCGCCTTGTATAGCATAATTTTCAAAGGATGCTTTATCTTTAAGAAACTTTAGATTGCCTTTGGATAAAGCACTTACCAACGGCGCATGCTTTTCTAATACTTCAAATAAACCATCAATGCCAGGAAGCTGTACACCATAAACAGACCCGCTAAAAATCTTTTTCTCTGGTGTCAATATTTCTAAAGTCATAGAATTTTAAGTTTTATTTTGCTTGAGCAATCATTTTCTTACCCTTTTCAATAGCATCTTCCAAAGTACCTACAAGGTTAAATGCTGCTTCAGGATATTCATCTACTTCTCCATCCATAATTGAATTAAAACCACGGATAGTATCTTCGATGCTTACAAATACCCCTTTCAAGCCAGTGAACTGTTCAGCTACGTGGAAAGGTTGTGATAAGAAACGTTGTACTTTTCTTGCACGTGAAACGGTTAATTTATCTTCATCACTCAACTCATCCATACCCAAGATAGCAATGATGTCTTGCAATTCTTTATAACGTTGTAAGATTAACTTAACACGGTTTGCAGTATCATAATGGTCATTACCTACGATAGCCGCAGTAAGGATACGAGAAGTTGAATCCAAAGGATCCACCGCAGGATAGATACCCAAATCCGCAATCTTACGACTCAATACTGTAGTAGCATCTAAGTGCGCAAAGGTTGTTGCAGGAGCCGGATCCGTTAAGTCATCCGCAGGTACGTAAACCGCTTGTACAGAAGTGATAGAACCATTTTTGGTTGACGTAATACGCTCTTGCATTAATCCCATTTCGGTAGCAAGTGTTGGTTGATAACCCACCGCAGAAGGCATACGACCCAACAATGCAGACACCTCAGAACCAGCCTGTGTAAAACGGAAGATATTATCTACGAAGAACAAGATATCCTTTCCTTTACCTGTACCATCCCCATCACGGAAATATTCAGCAACAGTCAAACCACTCAAGGCAACACGAGCACGTGCACCTGGAGGTTCGTTCATTTGTCCGAATACGAAGGTTGCTTTACTTTCTTTCAATCCTTCTAAATCCACTTTACTCAAATCCCATCCGCCTTCTTCCATGCTATGTTTAAACTTATCACCATAATTCATGATGCCAGCTTCAATCATTTCACGTAACAAGTCATTTCCCTCACGCGTACGCTCACCTACACCTGCAAACACAGATAGACCACCGTGTCCTTTAGCGATATTATTGATCAATTCTTGAATCAATACTGTTTTACCTACACCAGCACCACCAAACAACCCAATCTTACCACCCTTTGCATAAGGTTCAATCAAGTCAATTACTTTTATACCTGTAAAAAGGATTTCAGTTGCAGTACTTAAGTCTTCAAACAATGGTGGTTTGTTGTGAATTGGTCTTCCACCTACTTTGCTCAACTGAGGCAAGCCATCAATAGCATCACCTGTTACATTAAAAAGACGACCATTAATATCTGGTCCTACTGGCATTGCAATTGGTCGGCCTGTGTCAACAACAGGAATACCACGTACTAAACCTTCCGTACCTTCCATCGCAATGGTACGTACACTATCCTCACCAAGGTGTTGTTGAACTTCAAGAATTAACTTGTCACCATTTTCTTTGGTTATTTCCAAAGCGTTATAAATGTCAGGTAATGCACCTTCATTTGGAAAATGCACATCTACTACCGCACCAATAACTTGTTTAATCTTACCTACAGAAGCCATAATTAGTAAGTTTTGCTATAATTTATTGAAGATGAAATTGTTATTAAAAGCTTTCATCCATTAGCTTTTTAAATTCGGCTGCAAAAGTAAGGGTATGTCGTTAATATGCAAATTGAAAATAATTCTAAATTGATTATTTTAAAACATTCCTGCAACTTCGCAGGCTATGGCGCTTATATTGAGTATCGATACAGCATTGGAAAATGCCTCTGTTTTCCTTTCAAAAGATGGTGTTGTAATAGGAATCGAAACAAACAATGATCCTAAAAATCATGGAGCATTCTTACAACCTGCTATTCAACAACTTTTTGATACACATAAAATTGAAGTTTCTACTATTGATGCTGTTGCAGTAGTAATTGGCCCGGGTAGCTATACCGGATTAAGGGTTGGTCTTGCTTCAGCCAAAGGGTTGTGTTTTGCGCTTAACAAGCCTCTTATTGCCATCAATACCTTAGAGATGCTGGCGCTTTCCTCTATTAATAAACTTAAAGAAGAAAACTTGGATGTTACAGACTTTTTGTTTTGTCCGTTGATTGATGCAAGAAGAATGGAAGTCTTTACCGCTATGTATAACAGCTCTTTACAAAGTGTAATGGCGCCCCAAGCGTTCATTTTAAATGAACATTCTTTTGTGGACGAACTCGCTACAAACAAAATTGTTTTCTCGGGTAATGGTCATCAAAAACTGAAGGACATAAATGCCCATCCCAATGCCATTTTTATAGATACTACTACTAATACCAATGCTATTATATCAATTGCTGAAAATTTATTAATTGAGAAAAAGTTTGCAAACCTGGCCTATTCTGAACCTTTTTATATAAAAGAAGTGTATTTTACCGACAAGAATAAAATTTAAACTGTATAATTGCTTGTTTTTAATATTTTATACAATTTGTTAATATAAATCTTATATTTTTATACTTTTATAAATAATAACAAGCAAGCAAAGGTTATGGCACTATCAAATTCTCAACTAATTTTATCCAATGGGGATATCTCAACCAAAGTAGATCTTATTCAACTTAAAAAAAGCGCAGCTATCCTAAGGGCATTGAATCATAAGTTAAGGCAGCAGATTGTAAGGCTTCTTAATGAAACTAAAAAGATGACTGTTACCGAGATTTATGTAAAACTTCGTTTAGAACAATCAGTAGCTTCTCAGCATTTAGCAATTTTGCGTATTGCACAGATTGTAACTACCAAAAGAGATGGCAAATTCATTTTCTATTCTGTTAACTATGAAAGAATAGATGAGATTAATAAATTTATTATTGATTTAGTTGGCTAGTTTATGTTTATCAAACAATTATATACGGATTGCCTCAGTGAATATGCTTATTATATAGAAAGTAATGGCGAGGCAGCAGTAGTGGATCCTTTGAGGGACATTGACGATTATCTGGAGCTGGCAAAAGAAAGAGGGGCTACCATAAAATATATTTTAGAAACCCATTTTCATGCAGACTTTGTAAGTGGTCATCTCGATTTGGCTGCTGCCACTGGTGCAACTATTGTTTATGGACCCGGCACTAAAACAAGGTTTAAAGTACACGTTGCCAAAGACGGAGAAGTTTTTAACCTCGGCGATGTCTCCATTCAATTACTGCATACACCTGGTCATACATTAGAAAGTAGCTGTTATCTGTTAAAAGATGCCTCAGTAAATGAACATTCCATCTTTACGGGGGATACTTTATTTATTGGGGATGTTGGTCGCCCCGATCTTGCTCAGAATACTGATAATACCATGAGCGAACTGGCTGGTATTTTATACCAAAGTATTCAAACTAAAATATTGCCACTTAAGGACGAAGTAATACTTTATCCGGGTCATGGGGCAGGAAGTAGTTGTGGTAAGAATCTTGGCAATGAAAGTAGTAGTACGATTGGCGAACAAAAAGAAACCAATTATGCACTTCAGCCACAAACAAGAGAAGAATTTGTAAAAGCCGTTACTACTGGTTTAGCTACACCTCCTAAATATTTTCCATTGAACGCACAGATCAACAAAGAAGGATACGAGAGTTTGAAAACAATACTAGAAAAAGGAATGGAGAAGCTGTCTGTAGAGGCATTTAAGCAAAAAGCAAAAGAGGATAATACCATACTTTTAGATACTAGGCCTGCTTCTAGTTTTGTTGATGGCTTTGTGCCTAAAGCAATCTTTATTGGGCTAGAAGGCCGTTTTGCAGAATGGGCAGCTAACGTGTTGCCTTTCGATAAAACTATTTTGTTAATTACCGAACCAGGCAAAGAACAAGAAACAATAACCCGGTTGGCAAGGGTTGGTTTCGAAAAGATGGGTGGTTATTTGGACGGTAGCTATGAAGCATGGAAGAATGCAGGTGAGTCTATTGATTTATTAATAGATGTTGAAGCCGACGAATTAGCAATGGATATTGCTTTTGACGATAACCTGGTTGTATTGGATGTTCGTAAAGAACTGGAGTTTGACAACGGACACCTGAAACAAGCAATGAATATTCCATTGGATGAATTAACAGACCCCGGCATGCTTGCAGACTTTGATGAACATCATAATATATATGTTCACTGTGGGGGAGGGTATCGCAGTGTGATTGCTTGTTCGCTTCTAAAACTTCAAGGTATTCATAACCTTAGAAATGTAAGTGGCGGTTGGGCGGCAATCAATAAGTTGAGCGATAAATTCAGTATTGATAAATCTGAGGTTGCGCTGTCATAAACAGCTTCTGAGTAACTAAGAATATAATAAAAGCGGGGCCTCAATATTGAGAACCCCGCTTTTATATTTTTATTATTCAGCCTCTTATTATTTTAAAAGCTCACAAGGCTTTAGGCCTGTGTGTTTTTTGAAGGCAGCAGAAAAGTGAGAAATAGAGGAATAGCCCAATGCTTCAGAAACATCCGTAACACTTAACCCTTTTTCGTAAAGCAAATATTTGCCATGTTCCATTCTTTGTTGTTGAAAGAAATCAAAGATGGTAGTTCCAAACAACTCTCTGAATCCTTGTTTCACATAACATTCATTCATGGCTACTTTCCTACTCAATTCCTTAATGGTAATTGGGTTTCCAATACGTTCCAACAAAATTTCTCTAGCCTTATAAATACCTTCTCTGCTACGTTCGTCATTTAAAAACTTACAGGTAAATCCTTCTTGTTTTTCTTCTACCAAACAATCCAAGCTATATAAAAGTAGTTCCTGAATTTTTGCATTAATAAAGATATTTTCCAAAGCTCCTGTGTAGCTATGGTTTAGAATTGCATCCAATACATTCCTCTTTTTGCCACAGATAGGGAATATCTTGGTAAAAGACTCATTGTGTTTAAAGGCCAGCACCTCGTCCTTCTTATTTTTAAGTTTGGTATTGTTTGTAAACTGACTCAAGAAAACATTAGAGAAATGGAAGTTGAAGGTATCAACCGTTGTTTGTTTGCCGCTACAATCGGTAGGTTGGTCTTTGCAGTTTGCACAACTCTTTTCATAACAATATCTGTTGCCTGTAATACAAAAGCGCAGTTCGATATAGTTATTCTCCGGACTTTTTTCATCGCTGTGATAGTACATCACACCAGATTCGTCCGATACCCATTCGTGTTGTGCGAAGTAGCGGTTGATCTTGTAATTGATAGATCCAGGTATCTGTTGTTCCTTATGAAAAACAACATCCATACTAGGTTCTATTCCTGCGCGGTGACCAACTTTCAGTATTTCTTTAAATGGTGCCATTGTAAATAATGTTTGTATATGCAAATATAAACTAGTTGAAAGGGTTATTCCAAATAATACAATTTTATTGCCAAAAAATGACAAAAGAGAAGGCTTTCCTAATTTCTTTTTGTGAATTCCTATTTTGAAAAGCTTTCTTTATTGGGAAACTTAAATTCATTTTATCTTATTTTCTTAATAACGCCCCGGTTTACACACAGTTTTCCACACTTGTCCACAGGTTATTCACGGGATTTATCTATAAAAATTTAACAAAATCCTTTCAAACGCAATACAGCATTGGTTTTAACTCATTATAGCCCTGTGGATAAATAGAAAATGCTAAAATGATGTAAGTATGTGGGAAAAAGTGTTATTTTGTGTTATTAAGTGGTAATAATTAACTTTAATTAACGCAAATGGCATTTTTTCACGGTGAATATGAGGCAACAATAGATGCGAAGGGTCGCTTCTTGCTGCCTGGCGCCCTGAAAAAGCAATTTGAAGAAGGTGAAAATAAGTTTATGCTTGCCCGTGGATTCGAAAAGTGCGTTACCCTCTACCCCATGAAAACCTGGGAAAGCATCATGGAGAAGTTTAAGAAGCTAAACCAGTTCGATAATAAAGTAAGAGAATTCACCCGTTTGTTTTTGGGTGGCGCTACTGAAATAGAATTGGACAGCGCAGGAAGAATGTTGATGCCTGCTACCTTAAAAGAATATGCATCCATCACCAAAGATGTAACCATTAACGCAGTGATTGACCGCTTTGAAATATGGGATTCTACAAAGTATAAACGATTGTTTGAGGAAGTTTCGCCTAAGGAATTCAGCGATTTAGCCAATGAGGTCATGTCGGGAATTCAATAAAAAACAAGGAGGGGTTTATTATCTGATTGAACAAAGAATAAAAAAATGGCAGACAACGATTCAATAGATAATACAAGCGACATAGTGTATCATGTTCCGGTTTTGTTTGAAGAGGTGTTGGAGGGGCTAGATATAAAGAAGGAAGGGGTGTATGTGGATTGTACGTTTGGAGGTGGTGGACATAGCCGGGGGATCATTGACAGGTTGGGTGAAAAAGGCAAACTGGTTGCATTTGACCAGGATGCAGATGCGGTTAAAAACATACCTGCGGATGAACGGGTTTTGTTTGTGCCACAAAACTTTAGATATATACAACGCTTTTTGAGGTTATATAAAATTGGTCCGGTAGATGGAGTGCTGGCAGATCTGGGCGTGAGTAGTCACCAGTTTGATGAAGGCGAAAGAGGGTTCTCCATCCGGTTTGATGGTCCGCTAGATATGCGGATGGATCAACGGGAAACACTAACTGCCGCAAGCATCATTGCCAATTACAGCGAAGGAAAACTGCATTTGTTGTTTGAGCAGTTTGGGGAGGTGAGTAACTCGAAAACACTGGCAAAGCATATTGTAGAAGCAAGAAAACAAACACAAGTGCAAACCATCCTTCAGTTTAAAGCGATGATTGCGCCGGTGGTTAAAGGGAATCCTAATAAATACCTCGCTCAGGTGTTTCAGGCATTACGGATTGAGGTGAATGGCGAGATGGAAGTGCTGAAAGAGATGTTGTTGCAACTGAATGAAGTGGTGAAAGTGGGCGGACGAGTGGCAATCATCACCTTTCATTCCTTAGAAGATAGGTTGGTGAAACAGTTCTTTAAAAATGGGAGTTTCAAAGAGGAAGTAGATGATAATCCTTTTGTTCAAACGATAAAAGAACAGAAATGGCGGTTGGTAAATAAAAAGCCAATCACTGCAACAGATAAAGAATTGAAGGTGAACAAGCGGAGTAGAAGCGCGAAGCTGAGGGTTGCAGAAAAGTTGTAAGTGATAAGTTAAAAAATGGCAGAGCAAGTAGAAAATATTAAAAAGAAAGGTACCAAGGGAAAACGGCTAAAGGGAGTCGGGGACTTTTTGTCGGAAGGAAGCTGGATTACCAATAACCTGAATTATTTCTTGTTCTTGTCGTTGGTAGCAGTGGTTTACATAGCAAATGGTCACATGGCAGATAAGACCATCCGGAACATCAACAAGACCCAACAGGAAATAAAGGATTTGCAATACGAATATAAAACGGTAAAAAGCGAGGTGATGTATAAAAGTGAGGAAGCACAAGTGGAGAAAGCCGCAGCACCCCTTGGTTTAAAGATAACGAAAGACGTACCGCAACGGTTGCAATTGGAAAAGTGAGGAGAGTTATACATTGTAAGTATTAAGTTATAAGTATGCAAACCATACTTACAACTTACAACCTATTACCTATTACTTAATACTAAAGAAAAATGGAAGTTAAAAAGGACATATTATGGAGAGTTTATCTCAGCTACATCTTCGTTGTAGTGATATGTCTTGTCATTTTTGGTAAAGCCGTTTATATCCAGCAGTTTCAGGGGCATTATTGGAGAAGCATGAGCGACAGTCTGCACCAGAAGATAGAAAATGTAGAAGCTGAAAGAGGAACCATCTACAGTGAAGACGGCAAAATGCTAAGTACTAGCATCCCACAGTTTGATATCTATATTGATTTCTCTGCGGATGGGCTAAGAGAAAAGAGTGGCGTTAGGTTTAGGGAAAATCTGGATAGCTTAAGTCTTTGTTTAGCAAATCTTTTTCAGGATAATACAGCAGATGCCTATAAAAAAGAACTCATGTATGGTTTCAAATCGAAGGACCGTGCGTTTCTTTTCCGTAAGAACGTTAACTATCGCCAGTATCAGGAATTAAAGAAATTCCCTTTAATCAGACTGGGAAGAAACAAGAGTGGTTTTGTATTTAACAATCGGACTATCCGCCTGAATCCATACAAACTATTTGCTTACAGAACCATTGGTTTAGATAGAGATTCGGGTAAAGGTCAGAAAGTTGGGTTAGAACAAACCTATGATACCTTATTAAAGGGAACTAGTGGCAAAAGGTTGGTCAGATATATAGCGGGTGGGGTAAGTGTACCTATCGATGACTATCAGATTGAGCCTGAGAATGGAAAAGACATCGTTACTAACCTCGATGTATTTATTCAGGAAGTAACGGAGAATGCATTGATGAAAATGATGGTGAATAATGAAGCTGAACACGGTTGCGCTATCGTAATTGAAACCAAAACAGGCAAGATTAAAGCCATGGCAAACCTTGGTAAGTTCCCCATTAAAAAAGAGGGAAGAGATACCAGCATCTATACCGAAGACTTCAACTATGCCATCAGTCCTTCCGAACCAGGTTCAACGTTTAAGCTGGCAACGATGATGAGTATGCTGGAAGATAAAAAGATTACGCTACAAAGTCAGGTGAATTTGAATGGCGGCACCTGGGAAATAAATGGAAAGACCGTTTTTGATTCAGAAAAGCACGGACGGATGTTTGTTTCTGCAAAAGAGGCGTTCGAATTAAGTAGCAATGTAGGATTGGCTAAGATGGCCTGGACAAGTTATAGCAGTAACCCGAATCAGTTTATCAGACGACTGCACCAGGTTCACCTGGATACACTTACCGGACTAGACATTACGGGTGAGCGGAGGTCATTTATTCCAACACCAGGAACTAAATTCTGGAACGCCAATACTTTGCCTTGGATGGCTTTTGGTTATAACTTAGAAGTTACACCATTACAGACAGCCAACTTCTATAATGCGGTTGCAAATGATGGTAAAATGATGCGCCCTTACCTGTTGAACGCTGTAAAAGACGAAGGAGAAGTGATAGATGCAAGGGAACCATATGTGGCTATAGAGAAAATATGCAGCGACCAGACTATTAAGGATTTACATACTTGTTTGGAAGGTGTTTGCATAGAAGGAACAGCGGCGCAATTGTTTAGAAACAATCCATATAAGGTAGCAGGTAAAACAGGGACAGCCTTAGTTGCCAATGGTAACAAGGGTTATGCAGATGGAATTTACCAAAGCTCTTTTGCTGGTTATTTTCCTGCAGACAATCCCCAGTATACCTGTGTAGTGGTCATTAAAAACAAGCCTCATGCCCTTCATTTTTATGGTGCTGAAGTAGCAGGTCCTGTTTTTAAAGAGATAGCCGACAGGTTGTATACCACTTATGTACGTCAGAATAATTACCAGCCTAAAATAGTTAAGCCTGATAGCAGTTTCTTTAGTTATATAGGCTTAAAACAAGAAATTAAGAAGATAGCAAGCACCATTCAGCTTCCTTTTAAAGATAATGATGGAAAAGAAGATGTAATGGTGAGTATGGACGGGAATAGAAACCAGGTTTCTTTTTCTGAAAGAATGATAGGAAACTCGGCGATGCCTTCTTTAAAAGGAATGGGACTAAAGGATGCCGTGGTTTTGTGTGAAGGGATGGGATTAAAGTTAAAAGTAAAGGGACGGGGTAAGGTAAGTAACCAATCGATAGCGGCAGGACAATTTATTGCTCACGGACAACAACTAACTGTGGAACTAAACTAACATGCAAACACTACAAAACATATTATACAAAGTGCGTTTGCAGCAGGTGGTGGGAAACACTGCTATCGAAGTATCGTCCATTGCCATAGATAGTCGCAAGGTAGAAAAAGGTTCTGTGTTTGTTGCCATTAATGGCGTACAAAGCAATGGACATTTGTTTATTGATCAAGCTATTGAAGCAGGTGCAGTGGCTATTGTTTGCGAAACAATTCCTTCCAAAACTAAAGAGAACATTACTTACATCGAAGTAAAAGATACAAGTGAAGCGGTTGCTTTGATGGCGCATCAGTTTTATGGTGAACCTTCAAAGAAAGTGAAGTTGGTAGGCGTTACAGGTACCAATGGTAAAACAACGATTGCGACGCTGCTTTTTAAATTGTTCAACCAGTTGGGTTATAGTTGTGGATTAATCAGTACGGTGCAAAATCAGATTGGAACAACTATTATTCCTGCTACACATACCACCCCTGATGCGGTTAGCTTAAATAAGTTACTGGCACAGATGGTAAATGAGGGTTGTACACACATTTTTATGGAGTGCAGCAGTCATGCTATCCATCAAAACAGAATTGCAGGGTTGCAGTTTACGGGGGCATTGTTCAGTAACATCACCCACGACCACCTCGATTATCATAAAACCTTCGATGAGTATATTAAGGTGAAGAAGAAGTTCTTTGATGATTTACCTTCTACTGCTTTCGCCATTACGAATGCCGATGACAAACGAGGGATGGTGATGTTGCAGAACACCAATGCCAAAAAGTATGTGTATAGTCTCAAGACTATGGCCGATTTTAAAGGAAAAATACTGGATAATGCTTTGACGGGTTTACAAATGATTGTGAATGAAATTGAGGTTCACTTTAGATTAATTGGTGAATTCAATGCCTATAACCTGATGGCAGTTTATGGGGCAGCACTTTGTTTAGGAGAAGATAAATACCAGGTGCTTACAGCGCTAAGTATGCTTACAGGTGCAGAAGGAAGGTTTGATTATATCGTTAGCAACCAACAAATCATCGGGATTATCGATTATGCCCACACCCCCGATGCTTTGGAGAACGTGTTGAGCACCATCAAGAAGTTGAGAAAGGGATATGAGCAGATAATTACCGTAGTGGGCTGTGGTGGAGATAGAGATAAGACCAAAAGACCCATTATGGCACAGACGGCTTGCAATTTGAGCGACAAGGTTATTCTTACTAGCGACAACCCTAGAAGCGAAGAGATAGCAGATATTTTGAAGGACATGGAAACGGGTTTGGATAGTGCAGCTAAAAGAAAATACATCTCCATTTCTGATCGGAAAGAGGCAATTAAAACAGCGGTAAGTCTGGCTAGAGAGGAAGACATCATCCTAGTGGCAGGAAAAGGGCACGAAAAATACCAGGACATCAAGGGAACTAAATATCCATTTGATGACAAGGCGGTTTTGTTGGAGGTTTTCGAGATGTTGGGAAAATGAAATTCAGGTACTAGGTAGTAAGTAATAGGTATTAGGTCTTAAAAAAGAGCAATCTAATACTACAAGCAAAAAACTTACAACTTATAACCTACAACTTATAACTTAAAAGAAATGGTTTATTACTTTTTTTATTGGTTACATCAACAATCGCACATTTCAGGGGCGGGGATGTTTCAATACATCACGTTCAGGGCGGCGTTGGCAATTATTTTTTCCTTAATTATTACCACCGTCTTTGGTAAAAAGGTGATTCTGTTCCTTCAAAAGAAGCAGATTGGAGAAAGTGTGCGTGAACTTGGTCTGGCAGGAGAAAACCTGAAGAAAGGAACACCAACAATGGGAGGTATCATTATCATCATGGGTATATTAATCCCTACTTTGTTGTTTGCAAACCTGCATAAAACCTATATCCGGTTAATGATTCTTACAACGGTATGGCTTGGGGTGATTGGTTTTATAGATGACTACCTGAAGATATCAGCCAAAAAGAAAGCCCTTGCCAATGGAGGAAATTACAAGAAAAAGGATAGTGATGGATTGGCAGGTAACTTCAAAATATTTGGTCAGGTAGGGCTTGGAATCATCATAGGAAGTACCCTGTACTTTGCTAAAAGTGTAGAAGTACAAAGAGAGATCTATACGCCGCAGCATGTAATTGCAGATTCCATCCTTCAGAAAGGAGAGAAGCTGGTGGGTGATACCATCCGTATCTATGATGGGAAAGCACACCACTTTGCAAGAGTTAGAACGCCCATTACCACCATTCCATTTGTAAAGAATCATGAGTTCAATTATAGTAAATTGATCAGTTGGATGGGGCCCGGGGCAGAAAAGTTCACTTGGCTTATATACATATTGGCTGTCACGTTTATTATCACAGCGGTTTCTAATGGCGCCAATCTTACAGATGGATTAGATGGACTTGCAGCTGGTGTAAGTGCCTTGATAGGTATATGTTTAGGTGTTTTTGTGTATGTAAGTAGCAATATTCGTTTTGCCGAATACCTCAATATTATGTACATCCCCAACTCGGCCGAATTAAGTGTATTCATCGGGGCTTTTGTAGGGTCTTGCATCGGCTTTTTATGGTACAACGCTTTTCCAGCACAGGTTTTTATGGGCGATACAGGTAGTCTCGCTTTGGGAGGAATCATTGCTTCTCTGGCAATCATCGTTCGAAAAGAATTGTTGATACCTATCTTCTGTGCCATCTTTCTGATAGAAAATTTAAGTGTGATTATTCAGGTGAGTTACTTCAAATACACCAAGAAAAAGTATGGGGAGGGACGAAGAATCTTCCTGATGAGTCCATTGCATCATCACTATCAAAAGAAAGGCTTCCATGAGAGTAAGATAGCAGTGAGGTTTTGGATTGTAACACTCATATGTGTGGTGTTTTCAATCATTACACTGAAAATCAGGTAAGAAAGGGACTTTTAACCTGATGGATAACCTGAAAAGAGATAAAGAAAAGAAAGTAACATTAGAACAGAGATAAATTAGTACTGACTGAAAGGAAAAGAAACAGAAAGAAAAATGGAAGAGAACGTAATACATAATGAGAATGAACTTACCCAAACTGGTGGGGGGCACAAACTTATTGTATTAGGGGGTGGCGAAAGTGGCGTTGGTGCAGCATTGTTGGGAAAGAAGAATGGCTATACCGTTTTTTTGAGTGATGGTGGTGTATTAAAGGAAGGTTATAAAAGGGAATTGATAGAAAATGGGATTGATTTTGAAGAAAGTGGTCACACAGAAGCAATCATTTTATCGGCTGATGAAATCGTGAAAAGCCCTGGGATACCCGAAAAGAATGAACTGGTAAAAAAGATCAGGGCCAAGGGCATCAAAGTGATCAGTGAGATTGAATTGGCGTATCGGTTTAAAGGAGATGCTACCATTATTGCCATCACTGGAAGCAATGGTAAGAGCACAACAACAAGTTTGATTTATCATATCTGCAAAAAGGCAGGTTTAGATTGTGCATTGGTAGGAAATATTGGTTATTCGTTTGCAAAACAGGTGGCTGAAGACCCAAAACCATTGTATGTAGCAGAAATAAGTTCTTTTCAGTTAGATGATATCGATCAATTCAGACCCAATGTGGCGTTATTACTCAACATAACAGAAGATCATCTGGATAGATATGAGTATAAGTTCGAAAACTACATCAACAGTAAGTTCAGAATAATAGAAAACATGACGGTAGACGACACGTTCATTTACTGCGATGACGATGAAGTAATAAAAAGTAAATTAGATACACTCACAATAAATACAAACACACTCCCATTCTCGATGAAGCACGAAGTAAAAAAAGGCGGTCACATGACAGGAGATCAAATCCTCCTACGCATTCAGGAAGAACGCGTAAGCATGAGTATTTATGATTTCGCAATTAAAGGTAAACACAACATTTACAACACTATGGCAGCGGGCATTGCAGCATGTACAATCGGTATCAGAAAAGAGATGATACGCGAATCTGTTGGTGACTTCCAAGGGTTGGAACACAGGTCGGAGCACGTTGCTACTATCCGTGGCGTTGAGTTTATCAATGATAGCAAAGCTACCAACGTAAACAGCACCTGGTATGCATTGGAAAGTCAGGAAAGACAAGTGGTATTAATACTTGGTGGTCAGGACAAAGGAAACGACTACAGCATCCTCGACGAACTGGTAAAGGAAAAAGTGAAAGCCATTGTATGTCTTGGGAAAGACAGCAGCAAGATTGTAAAGCACTTTAAGGACATCGTGCCTGCTATCAGAGAAACGAGTGATATTGAAACCTGTGTACGTGCATGTTTTAAGATGGCAACGAAGGGAGACGTTGTTTTATTGAGTCCTGCTTGTGCAAGTTTCGATTTATTTAAAAACTACGAAGAAAGAGGAAGGCTGTTTAAGGCAGCAGTAAGAGAACTATAATTGTTTTGAGTTTTAAATTTTAAATTTTGTAATGAACAGCTCAGGAAGGATGGAGGTAATAATTTAAAACTTAAAACACAAAATTTAAAACAACAAAAGAATGACAGATACTTTATTCTCACAGATGCCCACCATACAGGGGATGCGCAGCCAACTGGCACTGCGGACGCGTGGAGATAAGTTTATCTGGGCAATTGTAGTGTTGTTGGCGTTGATATCTGTGATGGTAGTGTATAGTGCTACGGGTTCGCTAGCCTACAAAATGAATAGAGGAAATACCGAAATCTATCTGTTTAAGCAGCTAGCATTTATGCTGATTGGGTTGTTCATTATCTATTTTTTACATCGGGTTAATTACAGTTTTTATAGTAAACTAGCATGGATGTTCTTTCTTTCGGCTATTCCATTACTAATTTACACCCTCTTCTTTGGCGCTAAGATTAATGAAGGGAGCAGGTGGATTCGTTTACCCATCATTAACCTTACCATACAAACGAGCGACTATGCCAGGCTTGCATTGTTTATGTACATCTCGAGGGTATTGAGCAGAAAACAAGAGGTGATAAAGGATTTTAAAGAAGGATTTCTGCCCATCATTATCCCTGTAGCTGTTGTGTGTGTACTGATTGCACCTGCCAACCTATCTACAGCATTGTTAACTGGAGCGACGTCTTTGTTGCTGATGTTTATTGGACGGGTAAGCTTCAAACATATCTTTTTGGCAATAGGTGTAGCAGCAATTCCGATAGGTTTATTGATTTCTGTAGCAGTATTGACACATAAAAACAAGCCCGACACAGAATTGGTGGGAGAAAATGTAAAAGAAGAGAAATCAAAAGGATTAATGGTACGTGCTTCTACATGGACAAAGAGGGT
The DNA here is from genome assembly GCA_903883945.1 of uncultured Chitinophagaceae bacterium. Taxonomy (GTDB): domain Bacteria; phylum Bacteroidota; class Bacteroidia; order Chitinophagales; family Chitinophagaceae; genus Parasediminibacterium. The sequence continues at coordinate 18,867 of CAISCV010000021.1, forward strand.
TCAAGACTTCATTTATGCCAAAAATGAAGATGTGCCCTACCAGGTACAACAGTCTAAAATAGCAATAGCCAATGGGGGAATATTGGTAGGACTTGGGCCAGGCAATAGCAGACAAAGAAACTTTTTGCCACACTGTTATTCCGACTTTATATATGCCATTATCATTGAGGAATATGGTTTGTTGGGAGGGGCTTTTATAATGGTGGTCTATCTGATATTTTTATTTAGAGGGATACGGATTTTTAGAAAGTGTCCGTATGCTTTTGGGGCATTTTTAGCCTTGGGACTCAGCTTTACGTTGGCCATTCAGGCACTTGCAAACATGGCGGTGTCGGTGAATATTGTTCCGGTAACGGGGGTAACACTACCCTTGGTGAGTATGGGAGGTAGTTCGTTTTTATTTACGTGTATGTCTATCGGGATTATATTAAGTGTAGCAAGAAATGTAGAAATAACAGAAGGAAAGGTAGAACCTGAAAGTGTTTTTGATGAAATGGGCGTAAAGAAAGATGTAGAACCAGTGGTGGTAACAGCGTAGAGACGGATATTAATCCGTCTTGAAATGACAAAAAGAAAAAATTAATAATGAATTCATCATTTAGTAATCAGCAAGTTTCAAATCCCCCTTCAGGGGTGGGTAAGATTCGTGTGGTCATTGCAGGTGGTGGAACGGGTGGACATATTTTTCCGGCAATAGCCATTGCAAATGCGATTAAAAAGATAAATCCGTTAGTAGAAATTCTTTTTATAGGGGCAAAGGGAAAGATGGAAATGGAGAAAGTGCCGCAAGCGGGATATACTATAAAAGGGTTGACGATTGCAGGTTTTAACAGGAGTTCTTTGATTAAAAATATGGGTCTTCCCTTTAAGTTGATTAAAAGCTTTTGGGAGGTTAGAAACATTTTCAAAGCCTATCAGCCAACAGTAGTGATTGGTGTAGGTGGCTATTCCACTTTCCCTGTGTTGAAATACGCGCAAAGCAAGGGAATACCCACTTTCATTCATGAAAGCAACTCTTTCGCTGGAAAAAGCAATGTGTTGCTGGGTAAGAATGCCACTAAAATATTCGTTGCAACCAATGGTATGGAACAGTTCTTTCCAAAAAATAAGCTACTTATTACGGGCAATCCTGTAAGAAGCGCCATTGCCTATGCTTCCATTAAAAAAGAAGAAGCAATTGTTTTTTTTGGACTGAAACAGAACACCCAAACAGTATTGATTGTGGGGGGAAGCTTGGGTGCAAAGAGTATGAATGAGGCATTGGTTGGTTCTTTGGAAAAGATAGAAAAGGCTGGCTTGCAATTGATCTGGCAAACAGGAAAGACCAATGCAGATAAGTACAAAGAAGCTGATAATGGCAAAGACTTTATCTGGGTAAACGAGTTTATTACTCAAATGGAAATGGCTTATTCGGCTGCCGACATCGTCATTAGTCGCTCGGGTGCTATGGCTGTTACCGAATTGTGTGTGGTGGGTAAGCCTTCCATCTTCGTTCCGTATCCTTTTGCAGCCGAAGATCATCAAACGGCAAATGCAATGGCGTTGGTAGAAAAGAAGGCGGCGTTGTTGGTAAAAGATAGTGAGGTGAATGATAAACTGGCAGATACTCTAATTGCATTATCAACAGATGAAGCCTTGAAAAGTGAGTTGAAGACAAAC
>CAISCV010000022.1 GCA_903883945.1 uncultured Chitinophagaceae bacterium
AAAGAGTGACGGGACGCTTCATAACTATGATTAAACGTATCTCTATCAATTATAGTGAGAACTATACCAGCCGTATCCCAGGTTATATGGATAGTACCCAATTTCTAGGGCAAGACTGGCAATCGAACCAGCCAGGGTTGGCGTATGTATTTGGTAAGCAACCTACCCCAGCTTGGCTAGATAGCAAAGCCGCATTGGGACTCATAAGTAAGGATAGTAGTTTTAATTATCTATTCAGGCAAAATTTTGCGCAGAAACTAAGTATCTCTGTACAATTGGAACCTATTAAAGACTTAAAGATTGATGTAAATATCGATAAGACTTTTAGTAAAGATTATTCCGAACTATACAAGGATACCCTGAACCCTGGTGGGGGATCTCCACAACACCTGAATCCGTATGCAAGTGGGGGGTTCAACATATCGTATGTTTCTGCCTACACGTTATTTAGAAAAACGAGTCCCAACATTGTGTCGTCTACTTTCCTTCATTTCGAGGCTTCTCGTCCTATTATTGCTAACAGGGTAGCACAAAGCAATCCTTATGACAAAAACGGAGTGGTATCACCACCTAATTATTCTTATGGATATGGGCGATACTCTCAGGATGTTTTGATACCTGCATTTATAGCAGCGTATACGGGTAGAGATCCCAATAAGATTCCGTTGATAAATGAGAACTATAAGTCTATTAAAACAAATCCTTTTGCAGGTTTGCTACCTATGCCGAACTGGAGAATGACTTATAGTGGGTTGACAAAATTGCATCCCTTCTCCGACTATTTCACACAAATAACCATCACACATGGTTATACGGGCAATCTAAGTATGAATAGCTTTACGAGTATCCCAACGTTTCAGGATACTTCGCTAAGAGGGGCTCCTAGTTTCTATGATACAGTTAGCCACAACTATGTTCCCTTCTATCTATTCCCCAATGTGACCATTGCCGAGAACTTTGGTCCTTTACTTGGGATAGATGCTACTACCAAATCGAATATTAATGTGCGGGTCGAATACAAAAAAAGCCGTACACTTAGCTTAAGTCTGGTAGATTATCAGTTGAGTGAAACCAATAGTACCGAATTTGTGTTAGGCGCTGGTTATAAAGTAAAGGGTATTAAACTACCCTTCGAGATTCCTTTCCTTACAGGCAATGGGAAAAAGAAACTACAAAATGACCTTAATTATCGCTTAGATGTATCCGTAAGAAACGACCAGACGACCAATAGTCAGTTAGACCAATACAATACCTATGGCACAGGTGGGCAAAAGGTGGTTACGATACAACCGTCGATAGACTATATACTGAATAAGCGGATAGATGCCAAGCTTTTCTTCGATCAGAGAAGAACGACGCCGTATATCTCTACCTCTGCTCCAACTATTACCACAAGGTTTGGTTTGCAACTAAAAGTTGGTTTAGGACAATAATGGATTAGTCATTAAAATAGGTTTACTTTGGGCGAAACTTAGAAGAATGTTTAAAGAGCGGACGTTTATCATCGTTTTATTTTGTTCAGTACTTACCGTTTCAACTGTAGTATTACAATATTTAAACCCTTCACAAGGCTTTCTCGATGGAGGTCTCATCGCTGCGATATTACTTACGATGCTTATAAAAGACGATTTGTACACCAAATTGTTTGGCATTATCAGCTTGGTATTTATCTTCATAGAATCTTTCATACCTAGTGAAAACTTATCTCGTTGGCAAGTAATATTACAGCATTTATTTCCTGGGGTAATTGTCATAATCACTACCCTTTCTGTCATGTATATCAAACGCATCTACCTATCAATGGAGTCGGAGGAACGGCAATTGAATGCACTATTTGAATTTGCTACAGAAGGAATCATACTTACTAGCAAAGAGGGAAAAATTGTATTGGCAAACCCGGCAGTACTCAATTTGTTTAAGTATGATAAATACGATTTGATAGGTAAACCGATTGAAATACTTATACCCATGCGCTTTCACCACAACCACGATAGCTACCGGGAAAGCTTTTACAATAACCCATCCAACAGGTCTATGGGGCGCGGAAGGGATTTATTTGGTGTCACCAAAACAGGTAATGAAATCCCCTTAGAAGTGAGCCTTAGTTACTATAA
>CAISCV010000023.1 GCA_903883945.1 uncultured Chitinophagaceae bacterium
AATAGTAATGGGTATGGTGCCACTAGAAATCTAGAGGAGGCAGAGCTGATATTTGTAAATACTTGTTCCATTAGAGAAAAGGCCGAAGCAACCGTACGCAAGCGATTGACCGAATTTAGGAAACTAAAAGAAGCCAACAAGAGCGTTTTGATAGGGGTACTAGGCTGTATGGCAGAGCGACTGAAAACAAAGTTGCTGGAAGAAGAGAAATTGGTGGACATGGTTATAGGGCCAGATAGTTATCGGAGTCTACCTACTTTAATTACGCAAGCAGAGACCGGACAAAAAGCAGTGAATGTATTACTAAGCAGAGAAGAAACATACGCCGACATTTCCCCTGTTCGGTTGGATAGCAATGGGGTATGTGCCTTTGTTTCAATCATGCGTGGCTGTAACAATATGTGCAGCTTTTGTGTAGTACCCTTTACTAGAGGCCGAGAAAGAAGTAGAGATGCTTATTCGATTATAGCAGAAGCATCAGAATTATTTAACAATGGTTATAAAGAAATAACACTACTGGGACAGAATGTGGACAGTTATTACTGGTATGACGAAAAGAAACATCAGCAAATAACCTTTGCCCATTTATTAGAACAGGTAGCTGTAATACATCCTGCTTTAAGGATTCGATTCAGCACTTCACATCCTAAAGACATAACAGACGACGTATTGTTTGTTATGGCAAAGTATGATAATGTTTGTAATCATATTCATCTGCCCTTACAAAGTGGTAGTACTAGATTGCTACAACTCATGAACCGTACGTACTCCAAAGAGTGGTATAAGGCTAAAGTAGACAGGATAAAGGATATACTCCCCAATTGTACCATTACAGCCGACATTATAACTGGTTTTTGTACCGAAACAGAAGAAGACCACCAAGAAACCCTTGAAGTGATGGATTATTGTGGATACGACATGAGCTATATGTATTATTACAGCGAAAGACCGGGGACACTAGCAGCAAAAAGGTTTGAAGATGACATTCCATTGGAGGTGAAGAAAAGAAGATTACAGGAGGTGGTAGATATGCAAGGAAAACTTTCTACTGCCGGCAACTTGAATGATATTGGAAAAACCTTTAAAATATTGATTGAGGGAGATAGTAAGAAAAGTGAATGGGATTTTACTGGAAGAAGTGAACATAATAAATCGGTTGTTTTCCCTAAGGGCAATTTTAATTATAAAAAAGGGGACTATGTATCAGTTAAGGTAAAGGAGTGCACGAGGGCAACACTGATAGGTGAAATAATTGGTTAGAACTAGTTTAATTTATAGAAAATGGACTTACAAAGTATAAAAAACAGGTTTGGAATCATTGGCAATGCGCCTGCTTTAAATTTTGCGTTGAACACAGCAGTACAAGTGGCAGCGACAGATCTGACCGTTTTGATAGTGGGAGAAAGTGGGGTTGGTAAAGAAGTAATTTCTCAAATAATACATGCTTCTTCTTCCCGGAAACATAATCCATTTATTGCGTTGAACTGCGGTGCTATACCCGAAGGAACTATTGACAGTGAGCTGTTTGGACACGAAAAAGGAGCATTCACAGGTGCTGTTGACGGCAGAAAAGGATACTTTGAAACAGTAAATGGGGGTACTATATTTTTAGATGAAATAGGAGAAATGCCACTAGGTACCCAGGCGAGATTATTAAGGGTATTGGAAACAGGAGAATTTATACGAGTAGGGTCATCTAAAGTGCAAAAAACAGAAGTTCGTGTAATTGCTGCAACAAACAGAGAATTATTAGAGTTTGCAGAGAAAGGTCGTTTCCGTCAGGATTTATATTACAGGTTGAGTACCGTACCCATCAGAATGCCAGCTTTGCGAGACAGGAAAGAGGATATTTTATTGCTATTCAGGAAGTTTGTGGTAGATTTTGCAGAGAAATATAAGACAACGCCTGTACAGATGGATGAAGAAGCAAAAAGTATGTTGGTCAACTACCCTTTTCCTGGAAATGTACGTGAACTAAAAAACCTTGCAGAGCAGATTTCTGTACTAAGTACCAGTCTAACCATCAATGGTACCGCTTTAAAGAAGTTTTTACCTGAGAAAACGGGTAATCGGATGCCCATGTTGGCGAGCGATGCACCGCATCAGGGTGAATTTTCAAATGAACGGGAGATCTTATATAAACTCTTCTTCGACATGAAGAAAGATGTAACAGAATTGAAAAAGATGTTTGTAGAAATACTAAAGAACCCATCAATATCAGGAGCAGCAGCAAGTTTTGCCAAAGAAAGTCTTGCTAATGATTTTCACATGGAGGGACACGAGCCCACATCTGTTATCAGTCATACAAAAATGGGGCACCCTACCCATCAGCCTACTTATATACAATCACCGAATGGACAGCCTGTTTTATTGAAGGACGAGGACATACTTCAGCATGAGGAAATAGAGGAGACACTAAACATTATGGTGATAGAGAAGGAGTTGATTATTAAAGCGCTAAAAAAACATAAGGGCAAACGTAAGGACGCTAGTATAGAACTTGGCATCAGTGAACGTACCTTATACAGGAAGTTGAAAGAGTATGATATAGATGATTTGTAATTACCACATTTACAAGCAAAGTATATGAACATTAAGGGCAATACATTTAAACTTATAACAGCAGTCATTGTGTTCATGGCAATGGCTCTATCATCCTGTGGGATATATTCATTTAAAGATGTTTCTATAGATTACTCCAAGATTAAGACCATTAAGATTGGCTTTTTCGAAAACAAGGCACGCTATATCAATCCGCAGCTTAGTCCTCTATTAACAGACAAAGTGCAGCAGAAAATTGTTAGTCAGACAAAACTAACAAGAACTAATAATGACGATGCTAATTTACAAATAGGAGGTTATATTTCAGATTATTCTGTTTCTACAACGTCTATTTCAGCAACACAGGCTACAGGTAACCGTTTGAATGTTGGGGTTCATTTGGTTGTGAAGAACACTGTGGATAACAAAACAGATGAATACGATATCAATCGTAACTTCGATTTTTCAGCTAATTTGTCTTTGCAACAAGCTGAAACACAGCTACAAGATGAGATAGTGAGAAGTATAACTGATGAAATCTTTAACCGTATTTTCTCTAATTGGTAATTATTATCTATTTTTATTCGCTCTATGGCAACAGATGAAGTTTTATATCATATAACGGGTAATAATCAACTTAGCAACACTAATGTGGATGAAATTGCCGCTATTGTAAAGGAGTATCCCTTTTTCTCTCCCGCTCAATTTCTTCTTGCTTTAAAGCAAAAAAAAGAGCATAGCTATAATTACGAATATCAACTACAAAAAGCCTCTTTATATTTTAGCAATCAGGTTTGGCTTAGTTACCTTCTGAATGAAAAAGAAGTTGGTTCTCCGGAATTGCATTTAACGGAAGTTTCACCCTTGCAACCTCAGGTTAACGAGATTAAAGAAGACAGCATCTTCCCAAAGTCGATAATAGGATCTAAAAACTATTACCATAATGAACATGAAGAGGGGGATCAAGAATTGCCAACTGTAATTGAATCAACGACTAGTGAAGTTCATGATAAGGAAGCAGAAAGTGGCATTCCGCTCAATAATGATATTCCTTTTGATTATAGTTCTCTCTTTTCAGATTCCAATAGCGACATTGAGGTTCCAACTTTAGAGGCTATAAAAGATATATTAATTGGTAAGCCATCTGAGATAGGTCCAAAGGTTTCTGTACCAGAAGTTGAACAACCTACGCCACCTACAATTTTCACAACGCAAGTTGCAGCAGTTATAAGCACAAGCAGGATACCTTCTTTTTCTTTTATACCATCCGAATCGAACATTAAAGAAGAAGCTGTTTCTGCTGAACCAAACGCTTCGATTTATGTGAGTAGACCTACAGCAGTATCAGAGGAAGTAACAGAGGTGGCGACTATTAACAAAATACCTGTAGTTGAACCATCTACGGATTCAACACCTTTAACACCTGATAGTGAACAAACTATTCCATCCTATTCCTTCAAAGGATTTAGTGAAGACTCAACTGCTCGCCTTCCTGCGGATATAGTTTCGATTAGCGAAGCTTTTGCAAAAAATCATGCTGAAAGTGAGGAAGAAGGTGATGCGGATGACACAGATTATAACAGCAATATTTCTTCTGTTATTTCTACTCAATTGGAGGGCTTTAAAAAGCCTGTTGAAGAAAACGCAAAATTTGAGTTTGAGCAAGAACACAACCTTCATACGATTGACTATTTTGCTTCCCAAGGGATTAAGATAGATTTAACAAAACTGCCTCAAGATAAGCTTACAGTGCAGATGCGTAGATTTACTGATTGGTTGAAACAAATAAAGACAACAGACCCTAATCCACAAGACTTAGGAACTGACCCTGAATTGGAAAAAGCCATTCAAAATATTGCAAAAACATCAATTGAAGCTAAGGAGATTGTAACAGAAACTATGGCTGATGTATTCATCAAACAAGGAAAGGTAAACAAAGCAATTCAGCTATATATAAAATTAAGTTTTTTAGATCCTTCAAAATCCACTTATTTTGCAAACAAGATTCAACAATTAAAAGGAATCTAAATTTATATTATGGTCTATATATTTCTAATTTTAATCGTTTTGGCTTCGGCAGCACTAGGCTTTGTCGTATTGGTTCAGAACCCTAAAGGTGGCGGGTTGTCTGGCAATGTTGGTGGATTGAGTAACAATACAATGGGTGTAAAACAAACTACTGATGTACTTGAGAAAGGTACCTGGTTGTTTGCGGGTATCATTGCATTGTTGGCACTAACTTCTACTTTGTTCTTAAAAGGTGGAACTAGCACAGTAGATAACTCTTTGCTACAAAAAGTAAATACTACAGCTCCTTCCCCATTAAAAAAATAATTTTGGTTTAACTTTATTAAATCCCCGCTAAGTCTATTCTTAACGGGGATTTTTGTTTATTTACAGCTATGAAAAAAACAATACGCTACTTTATATTTTTAGTCCTTATCCTCCTTGCTAGTGCCTCATATCTTTTTTTGAGTTCTGCAACTAGTTTTGAAGAAAAAAACAAGTCGTTTGTGATAGAAGAGGGCAAAACAAACAAGGAAGAAGTGTTAGACTTATTGAAACAAAAGGGAGTTATTACCAATGGTTTTGCATTTACGCTATTAGCAGACCAACTGAATGTTTGGACCAAAATTCATGCTGGCAAATATGAAGTTCGAAAAAAAGACAACCTACTTACTATTGCAAGGATGCTTCGTAATAACAGACAGGTACAGGTGAAATTGATTATTAATAAATTCAGAACCAATGAAGATTTCGCAAAGCTGATTGGAAAGAATTTTTCTACCGATTCTGCTGGTGCCATGAAATTCTTTTCTAATAACGATTCTCTAAAAGCTTTTTCTATAGATACAAATACTATTGCTACTATCATTGTTCCCAATACCTATTTGTTTTATTGGGGAACCCCATTAGATAAAATATTAACACGACTAAAAGATGCTAGTGATGCTTTTTGGGCTGAAGATAACAGGTTAGATAAAGCAAAGAAATTAGGCTTCTCCACCAAAGAAATTTATACTATTGCTTCAATTGTTGAAGAAGAAACCAATATGGAAGCAGACAAAGGAAAAATTGCGAGTGTATACATAAACAGGTATCACAAGGGTATGAATTTGGGGGCAGACCCCACTGTAAAGTTTGCTTTAAAGAATTTTTCACTAAAACGAATACTTTATGAACACCTTACTGTAGCATCACCTTACAATACTTACAAGAATAAAGGCCTTCCTCCGGGGCCTATATGTACTCCAAGTATCAGCAGTATTGATGCGGTATTGAATGTGCCTTCGACCTCTTTTCTGTATTTTGTTGCAAAACCCGACTTTAGTGGTTACAGCAATTTCAGTAGCAACTTTGCAGAACATAGTCAATACGCTAAGCAATACCAAGCTGCACTAAACAAATATCTAGCTAAAAAACAAAATAAATAGTGTTGACTAAATTCGAAAAAAAACTCCTCTCCTTTCCTCCTATCGCTTTCTTAGTATCAAAGAGCAAGCATACGGCTATGCCTGGTGCAAACAGTTTGAACTTATATGAGGTTTTTATTGATTTCCTGCATCAAATTAGAAACGTCGGACTTGCTGAAAGATCCGCTGCCATTTCTTTCAACTTGATTATGGCCTTGCCGGCAGCTTTGTTATTCTTGTTTTCTATCATACCCTATTTACCTGAATCTAATAACTTCGATGTACAGATCATGTCTTTATTCAAAGATATTGCCCCCAACTCAAGCACCTATAACCTAATAAAAGATATACTACACGGATTACTCATTAAACACCAAGGCGTATTTTCATTTGGTTTTATTTTACTAATGTATTACTCTTCTAATGCAGTAATGGGCATTATCAGAACTTTTGATAAATCGGTCAGAGAAAAAAAAGCATTCTTCTTGCACAGGCGCTGGCGAGCTATCATACTAACCATTATACTTATATTGTTGGTAATTGCTTCAACCACTTTTTTGATAGGTCACAACCAGATGGAAGTATTACTGAAACGGCTATTTCACATGAAAAAGAAAGCAGACTTACCATGGTGGGATGCGATCAGATGGGTTATATTGATATTCTTTTTGTTTTATGTTATTGCTTTAGTGTATAAGTTTGCTCCATCAGTTCACACACGTTGGCCATTGGTTACACCAGGCTCGGTGTTAGCTACTTCCCTTACCCTCATTACTACTTTGTTGTTTAGCTATTGGGTTAATCATTTCGCAAGCTACAATCGGGTATATGGGTCTATTGGAACTGTATTGATAATCATGCTGTTAATTAATTTAAACTCACTTATTTTATTAATAGGATTTGAGCTAAATGTATCTGTTAATAAACTACTTGGTTTACAGAAAAGACCAATCATTTAAAAAAGCAAGTTGTTGGCAAAAGAAACTAAATGACTCATATTAGAAACCCCTACCTTATTTAAAAGTCCTTCGCAATAGTTATTAATATCATCCTCGGTTCTAAACAGGGCTTTTGAGATTTGTTTGCTTGTTTTCCCATCAATAAGAAACTTAAGAATCTGCATTTCTCTGAGCGTTATCTTTAGTTTTCGTCCCAACGCATTGAGTTCTGGCGGCTTATCAGCAATTACTTCTTCTTCTGTCTTATGTGGTGTAGGCAATGCAAAACCACCCTCTTTTATTGTTTTCAACGCTTCCAGCAGCTCACTTTTATTGCTATCTTTTGTTGCGAAGCCATTAACACTAAATTCCATACAAAACTCAAATACCTCTAGGTTGGCATAATAAGTCATCATCAATAGCTTTTGCATGGGGTTTCTACGACGGATTTCCATAATAGCATCACCTTTTATATCTTGAGAGAGTTCATAGTCTATAATAACGATATCGGGAGCATTATCGATCAGTTCATTTACCAATTCTTTTCGTTTAGGTATTTTACGAATGACATCGTAAATGCTGTTGTCTAGTATTTTTTCTATGGAGTCTGCAAATGCACTGTCTGCATCTGCGATTATGATGGTAGTTTTTGTTTCCTGTTTCATTGAGTGTATCAATTTATTAAATAATAAAGCCCTACTTTTTCCATTCTAGAAGGGATGCAAGCCGTGTAATGTACAACTTAAAGCTTTACCCAATATAAATGATTGACTAGCAATTACTACTTACCTAATTTGTTGTAAGCAAATGAGTTTAATTTCTGATTGTTTGAAGTTATAATTTGACATTTCACTCATGGAGTAAGTATTAGTTTATGAAATGTAAAAAAAAACAATTCCTGATATAATATTCGGTGACGAATTAAATAACTGTTATAAGGTTTAAGGACTTTTATGTAAAAGCCAGTATTTAATTTATTAAAAAACAATCAGTTCGACTTCTTAATTGGTTTTTGGACCAATATCCTTTTCAATGGATAAATAAAAGATGCGCAAGTTGTGGTAAAAAAACAGGCCGCCTCAAACATATTGAGGCAGCCCGTTAGTATCAAAAGGATACTTAAGCTTATTACCAGAAGAAAGTATACAATGCTGTAATAACACCCAAGATGATTAAAGCTCCTACTGCGAATGAATTAGTGGTTTTAAACATCTTAGTATCTACCTCTAACCCATGGGGATGTGCTCCTTGTTTGGTTTCGAAAGTGCTGATGAAATACATTACAATCACAGAAATTACAAATACAAAGCCCATCCTGTCTAAGAATGGTATCTCGTACAAGAAACTACCATCAGGTTGCTGAACATTGGTTGCATAACCCAAAGGTGCAAGGAAAGCAAGATTTATAATATGTGGAAGGAACTTGAATAGAACAGAGAGTGCAAAGCCTCCTACTGTTGCAAACAAAGCAGCATTAGAAGTAGTCTTTTTCCAGAAGAATCCTAGAATAAACATGGCGAAAATACCAGGACTAACAAAGCCTGTATATTCTTGTATAAATTCGAAGCCTCCCTTTTTGTCGATACCCATGAATGGAGAAAGCAAGCAAGCAATAATCATTGCGACTACAACTGTTGTTTTACCTACACTAACCAATTTGTTTTCATCGGCATCTACATTCAGTTTCTTTTTGTAGATATCCAACGTAAAGATAGTCGAAATACTATTTGCCTTACCCGCCAAAGAAGCTACAATGGCAGCAGTCAAAGCGGCAACAGCAATACCTTTCAATCCAGAAGGAAGGAGGTTTAACAACACCGGATAAGCCCTGTCCTGCACTAGTTCCAATGCACCACTGGTATTCTTCATCATCATTTCGCCTTCTCCATGAAACTGTCCGTTTTGGTACAATACATAAGCGGCAATACCAGGAAGAACAACAATTACAGGCATCAACAGCTTCAGGAATGCGGCGAAAAGAATACCGCCACGAGCCGTTTTAAGGTCAGCACCCAAGGCACGTTGTGTGATGTATTGGTTGCAACCCCAATAGTTTAGGTTCACAATCCACATCCCCCCTAATAGAACCGTAAGGCCTGGCAAACTAGGGAAGTTAGGATTACTCTTAGCGAATATCATGTGAAAATGATCATTGTTGTTGGAAAGCATTGCTTTAAAGCCAGCTACTACACCGCTTTGGTGATTTAACTGTGCTACTAAGTCTAGTGCCAGATAAGTAGTTACCAAGCCGCCAAGAATCAAAAAGAATACTTGTATTACATCGGTAAAACCAATCACTTTCATACCTCCTAATGTGATAATAACAGCAAAGATGGCAAGTCCGTACATGCATACAAACAAGTTGATGCCAGAAATCGTACTGATAGCCAATGCACCTAAATAAAGAATAGAGGTAAGGTTTACAATCACATACAACAACAGCCAGAACACAGCCATAATCATCGCAACGGTGCTGTTGTAGCGTGTGTTAAGGAATTGAGGCATGGTGTAAATCTTGTTTTTCAAGTACACCGGGATAAAGAAAACGGCTACAATCATCAAGGTTACAGCTGCCATCCATTCGTAAGTTGCAATAGCTAACCCCATTTTGAATCCATTACCACTCATACCAATAAATTGTTCGGCAGAAATGTTTGAGGCAATTAATGAGGCACCAATTGCCCACCATGTCAATGACCCTTCTGCCAAAAAGTAATCGTGTGAAGCTGATGTAGATGCTTTCTTTTTTCTGCTATATACCCAATAGCCATAGCCTGCTACTACTAAAAAATAAATGAGGAATACTAGGTAATCCATCGATGAAAGTGTCTTCATGTGGCAATAATTAAAGTGTTTTTAAATGTTTAAATAAAACCTTATCGTGCAAATATATATTCTTACTTGAAGTGTAAAGTAGACATTTATTTTTTTTATGAAAAAGGTCGAAATATTTTACAATTCCGACCTTATACCTGTCTTAAATAAAACGATTGATTATGTTCTCCAAATATTCTTGCTTACCACTGATGGTTGAAGGCTCTCCATGCTTTATTGCAAAGGCACGTAAGTCTTCTAAAGAAAGCTTTCCTTCTTCAAAAGCTTTACCTTCTCCACTGTTGAAAGAAGCATATCTGTCTGAACGAATCTTTTTGTAATCAGATTTGTTCAGGATTTCATCTGCAACAATTAAAGCCCTTGCAAAAATATCCATGCCACCTACGTGTGCATAAAATAAATCAGCAGGATCGGTACTGTTTCTTCTGATTTTAGCATCGAAATTGATACCACCACCTTGCAACCCGCCACCTTCTAAAACAGGCAACATGGTTTCTACCAGTTCATTGATATTATTTGGGAACTGATCGGTATCCCAACCATTTTGATAGTCTCCTCTGTTTGCATCCATGCTTCCTAATAGACCATTATCAACCGCAACTTGTACTTCATGTTGGAAGGTATGACCCGCCAAAGTAGCGTGGTTCACTTCCAAGTTCAATTTGAAATCATTCAACAAATCGAACTTACGTAAGAAGCCAATTACAGTTTCACTATCGTAGTCGTATTGGTGTTTGCTAGGTTCACAAGGTTTAGGTTCTATAAAGAATACTCCTTTGAAGCCATTAGCCCTTGCATAATCTTTAGATGCATGCAAGAACTTAGCAAAATGCTCTTGTTCACGCTTCATATCTGTATTCAAAAGGCTCATGTAACCTTCTCTACCTCCCCAGAAAGTATAACCGCTACCTCCTAGTTCGATAGTAGCATCAATTGCAGCTTTCACTTGTGCTCCACCATGGGCAACCACATGAAAATCAGGATTGGTAGATGCACCGTTCATATATCTTCTGTGAGAAAATAAATTAGCAGTACCCCATAATAGCTTCACGCCACTAGCGGCTTGTTTTTCTTTAGCATAAGCTACCAATGCTTGCAAGCGTCTTTCATTTTCAACAATGTCATTACCATAGTCAACTACGTCTACATCATGAAAACAATAGAAAGGAATATTCATCTTAGTAATGAATTCAAAAGCAGCATCCATTTTGTCTTTTGCTCTTTCTACCGGATCGGCTTTAACGCTCCAAGGAAACAAATGAGTTGCTTCACCAAAAGGATCTGCACCACTGCCGCAGAAGCTATGCCAATAAGCACATGCATAACGCAAATGCTCTTTCAATGGCTTACCTGCTACAATTCTATTTTCATCATACCAACGGAACGCTAGTGGATTGTCGCTCCCTAAGCCTTCAAATTTTACCTGATCAATACCTTTGAAGAATTCTTTTTCTCCTGTGATTACTGTACTCATTGATTAATGTTTAATTATTAATGTTTATTGATTAATTCTATTTTTATTCTTCTCTCTTGCTATGTCTCTTTACGTCTAAGTTGCAATTATTCTACTTCCCTAACTGCTTTTCCAACAACACCTTCCAGATTTCATACTCATCATTATAGGCACTTTGAACAGTAGGTTCTATCAAGTCTAAAGGCTTGGCATTGGCAAACGCTTCTTTTTCAGATGCGAATATTTTAGCACCAATTCCTGCCCCCTTTGCGGCACCAACACTACCATCTACCTTGTATAATTCCACCGGCACATTCGTTGCATTTACGAAGGCACTGATAAATACATCACTCAAAAACAGATTTGCTTTCCCTGCCCGGATAACAGATGGAGTGATGCCGTTTTCCTTCATAATGTCTAATCCATACCTGAAAGAAAAAGCAATCCCCTCTTGTACAGCCCTAAATATGTGTGCTTCGGTGTGTATATTGAAGTTGATATTCTGATAATGTGCCCCAACTGTTTTATTATTAAATATACGCTCGGCACCATTACCAAAAGGCAATACGGACAACCCTTCTGAACCAATAGGAATTTGCTTTGCCGCTTCATTAATTAACGGATAGGTTTTATCGGCAGCTAACAATTTACGGGTGAAACTATTGGCAATACCTGTTCCATTGATACATAACAGCGTTCCGATTCTGGTTTCTGTTGAAGTATGATTTACGTGCGCAAAACTATTAATGCGGCTTTGTTTATCGTAACTCAAGGTATCGCCAACACCATATATTACACCGGAAGTTCCTGCTGTAGCAGCTACTTCGCCGGGTTGCAATACATTCAAAGACAATGCATTATTAGGCTGATCACCTGCTTTATACGTAACTGGAATATTAGCTGAGAGAGACAAGCTTTCCGCTATTTCCTTACCCAACAATCCATGTTCTGTAAATACATCTTTAATATCGGGGATGACATTGGCACTGAAACCATAATAGTTCATTACATCTCTGGAAATTTCCTTGTTTTTAAAATCCCAGAAAACCCCTTCCGATAAAGCAGAGGCAGAGGTTGTGATGGTGCCCGTAAGTTTCATAGCAATAAAATCGCCCGGAAGCATAATCTTGTCTATCTGCTCATAAATGTGCGGCTCATTCTCCTTTACCCAAGCTAGTTTGCTAGCAGTGAAGTTTCCGGGTGAGTTTAATAAATGAGACAAACACTTTTCTTCACCAATCGCTTCAAAAGCTTTATTGCCATACGGTACCGCACGACTGTCGCACCAGATAATACTATCTCTTAGTACTTGTTGATTTTTATCTACACAAACCAATCCATGCATCTGATAAGCAATGCCAATTGCAGCGATGTCTTTAGGATTGTATTTGCCAGTAGCATTTGCCTTCAGGATGGCTTGTTGCACATGTTGCCACCACATTTCGGGACTTTGTTCTGCCCAACCATTCTGTAAAGAGGTAATAGGGGTTTCTGATTCGGGATATTGAGCCGTAACAATAGTCTGTTGCGTAGTTCCATCTACAATTGCAACTTTAATTGAAGAGGTTCCAATATCAATTCCTAATAACAACATAGCAAACAACGTTTAATTCGGGGTGCAAATTAGAGATTGATTTCTATATTTGAATATACTTTCTTATGTATTGAATAAACTATATTAATTGATAACAATTATTTTACCAACAAATAGCGTTAATATAGTTATCTATAGCCAGATATATCCACAAAATTAGCAATTAATTATTTTGTATAATGCGATAAACCAACCCCTTACGCTCTTTTTTAATTTTGATACCGAAACTTTATTCTTGTTTTAATATTCACCAATTTGGGATTACAAATTACCAATTTAGGATTACAAATTACTAATTTAGGATTTCAAATTATCAATTTAGGATTTCAAATTACTAATCTAGGATTTCAAATTACTAATTTAGGATTTCAAATTACCAATTTAGGATCTCAAATTACTAATTTAGGATTTCAAATTATCAATTTAGG
>CAISCV010000024.1 GCA_903883945.1 uncultured Chitinophagaceae bacterium
CAGAAGCAATTATGCCTGTTGATTCTGATATCTAGAAATTTTTGAAGAGTAAATTATATAAATTAAACTGAGATATAAGTTAATCTTAAAAAACATTTCACGAGGCTTGAAAAACAATTTCAACGAAACTATCAGAAGGCCGATTATCATCAACCATTCATTGAAAGTTAACACTAGATTTGTCCCTGGAATCATTCCTAGTACTACGATGTTTTGCATAGTATTTCCTTGCCTCTAATTTGGTCTTAATCATACAATATTAATGACAGATTCGCAACACTAGTTTATAAGTATTTATGCTTATAATAGGTCTATGGTCTGGTAATTTCCTGATTTTTGAGGTATAATTTAGCGACTTTAATTATGGCAGACAAGATTACAATAAAGGGTGCGAGAGAACACAATCTAAAAGATATTAGTGTTGTTATTCCGCGCGATAAATTAGTTGTTATAACTGGACTTTCGGGATCCGGTAAATCTAGCTTAGCTTTTGACACAATTTATGCTGAAGGCCAAAGAAGATATGTTGAATCCTTAAGTAGTTATGCCCGCCAATTCCTTGGAATCATGGAGAAGCCTGACGTTGACCAGATTGATGGTCTTTCTCCAGCTATTAGTATTGACCAGAAATCTACAAGTAGAAACCCAAGAAGTACCGTTGCTACAGTAACTGAAATTTATGATTACCTGAGGCTTTTGTTTGCTAGAATCGGAATTCCGCATTGCCCAATTTGTAATAAACCAGTAGAAAGACAAACCACGGCAGATATCACCGAGAAAATCTTATCTAGCTCAAAAGATCATAAGATAATGGTGCTTGCTCCAATTGTTGAGGATAAGAAAGGTGCATACGAACATATATCTGAACAATATATGAGAGCAGGATTTGCTCGAGCCAGAATTGATGGTGTTGTTTACGCCCTCGATGAATTTCCTGAGCTGGATAAAAATCTTAAACATAAAATAGAGATCATCGTCGACAGACTCGTTAATAACGAAGAGAGTCGAACCAGATTAACTCAATCAATTGAACAATCACTCGAAATTGCATCTGGCAAAGTTTTACTGGTTGATGCTGACGATAATACTGAAACAAATTTTAGTCTTAAATATGCCTGTATTGATCATCCCGACATATCTATCCCCGACTTAGAACCAAGAACATTTAGTTTTAACTCACCTCACGGCGCATGTCCAGTTTGTACTGGTCTCGGCAATAGATTAGAGGTTGATCCTGAACTTGTTATTCCAAATGGAAGACTGTCAATATTGGAAGGTGCAATAAGACCATTCAATAGATTTAGTGTTGATGCTTGGTATATGAAAAAATTACAAGCTGTTGCAGAAAAATATAAGTTTTCTTTATCTGTGCCTACGAGTGAATTATCTCAAAAGTACCTAGATTTAATTTTTTATGGAACGGGTGAGGAAGTATATGAAATTAGCTTAGGTGGTGGCCGTAATTTCACTTCAACTTACGAAGGAGTAATTTCCAATTTAGAAAGAAGACATAAAGAAACCGAGAGTGACTTCATGCGTAGAGATATCGAAAGATTCATGCGCGAGAGACCATGTACTACTTGTCACGGTAGGAGATTAAAACCAGAAATTCTTGCTGTTACTGTTGCCGGAGTCTCTATTATGGATATTTGTGAGTTAAGTATCGACGATGCTATAGATTTTTTGAATCACATTAAATTATCTGATAAAGAAAAACATATCGCTGAACAAATCTTCAAAGAGATTAAAGTTAGACTTAGTTTCATGCAAAATGTCGGACTTAATTACTTAACACTGGCCCGTTCAGCCACAACTCTAAGTGGAGGTGAAGCCCAAAGAATTAGATTAGCAACTCAAATAGGATCCGGATTAACTGGAGTTCTTTATGTTCTTGATGAACCAAGTATTGGTCTTCATCAAAAAGATAATGCCAAGCTAATTAAAACTTTGTTTCATCTTAGAGACATCGGCAATAGTGTAATTGTTGTTGAGCATGATGAAGA
>CAISCV010000025.1 GCA_903883945.1 uncultured Chitinophagaceae bacterium
AGATACCCAAATATTAGAGGAGTTATTCATAGTTTTACTGCCTCAAAAGAAATATTACAAGAGATATTATCTAGGAATTTATATGTGGGGCTCAACGGAATAATGACGTTCACAAAGAATCAGGCACAACTCGATGCCGCAAAACTAGTACCCCTAGAAAAAATGTTGCTCGAAACAGATGCTCCATTCTTGACACCCGCCCCATATAGAGGTACAATTGCTCAGTTAAAACATGTGATAAATGTCGCATTCTTTTTATCGGAATTGAGGAACGAAACTTTGGAATCTATTTCTAAGGTCACTACTTCAAATGCCAAAAAGTTATTTAATCTAAATTAATAAGGCAATTATGATTAACCCTGAGTTCAATGAAAAACTATCTTTAGTAGACTCCGCAAAAATCGAAAGATTACAGGAGCTTGAAGAAGCTGCCCTAATTATTAGCTATCAGGCTAACTTAAATGGTGTAGATTTAGATTTGGAGACAAATTCTGAACGAGCATATGATGTAGATCAGGATTTATCCCAAGAATTTATAGCTGCTTAATAGGATTTTTATGTTAAATGTTTTTCAAGATATTGCACGCCAGAGACGGATAGAAGCTAAGTCAAAGCTCAAAAGAGATTTTATTCATTTGGAAGCTAAGATAGGCGGTAGGATGTTCGGCGTTACTCAAAAAAACGTTAGACGAGAATTTTTTTGTTTGGACCCGCACACATGGGTTTGGCATGAAGAATGGACCGATAATTATGGCAAGAGACAAATTGTTACAACCAGGTATAATCTTAGACCTGAAGGAATAATTAAAGCTCACAATAATCAGCATTATGAAAAAGTTGGCAAAGAAGAGGCTAAGAACTTCATTCTTGCTGCAAGTCTTTACTTAAAACGTGTACGCGCTGAAGTCTATTAATATAAAATAGATATTAGTAACTCTACAAATAGACTATGAAAGATTATATTTATTTAGATTATGCTGCTGCAACTCCAATGGACCAACGAGTCATTGATTCTATGTCCTCATTTCTGAGCGCGGACTTTTTTAATCCATCTGCTAATTATTCACCTGCAAAAAAAGTTAAGCAGGAACTTAATGAAGCTAGAAGGGGCATAGCTAATTGGCTTGGAGCCAAATCTGATGAGATTATATTCACAGCTGGAGGCACTGAATCTAATAATCTAGCTATCCATGGAATTATGAATGGATATAAAGGAAAGAATGTCATATCAAGCTCTATTGAGCATGATTCAGTAATTCAACCAGTAAGTCAGTATATATATAAGATAGCTCCAGTCGACAATAAGGCAATCATCGATACAGATAAACTTATTGGCTTGATTGATAGCAATACAGTTCTAATATCGGCTATGTATGCAAATAATGAGGTAGGATCAATCCAGCCCATCAAGTCGATATCGCAGAAGATTCATGAAATTAGAAAACAAAGACTTTTATCCGGCAACACAACGCCACTTTATCTGCATGTTGACGCTTCACAGGCTGTTAATTATTTAGACCTACATCACGCAAGACTAGGAATTGATCTCATGTCATTGAACGGTGGTAAAATCTATGGCCCTAAACAGACCGGAGTCCTATTTGTTAAGTCGGGAATAATCTTGAAGTCAAATATCTTAGGTGGTGGTCAGGAAAGAAATATAAGAAGCGGTACTGAAAATGTTGCAGGCGCAATTGGGCTATCCAAGGCTTTAGAGATTGCTCAATCAACAAGAAAAGATGAAGTTAGTAGAATTTCTGAACTGCAATCATTATTTATGAAAAAAATTACAAATCTTTTACCTGAGACCATCATAAATGGTAGCTTGAAGAATAGATTGCCAAATAATATACATTTGTCATTTCCCGGCATAGACAATGAAAGATTGTTATCTATTCTCGATGATCGAAAATTATACTGCGCTGCTGGTTCGGCCTGTAGTGCAAGTTCGAATGAACCTTCACACGTACTTAAAGCCATGGGTATTAGCGATGAATTGGCTAGATCTAGTATTAGGATTTCGCTCGGTCGTCAAACCACTAAGTCTGATGTTGAAAAATCAGTTGATTTAATTGTTGGCGCTATTAAGGAAATATCATGAGAGAAACAGTTTATGTAGGAATGAGTGGTGGAGTAGACAGTTCAGTCACTGCAGCACTACTTCTAGATGCTGGCTATGATGTTGTTGGCGTTTACATGAAAAACTGGAGTAAGGATTTGCCAGGCCATCATTGCACTTGGGAAGAAGATTATCAGGATGCAAAAAAAGTCGCAACTCAACTTGGTATCGAGTTTAAAATGTATGATTTTGAAAATGAGTATCGTCAAAAAGTAGTAGATTATATGGTAGCTGAATATCAGGCAGGAAGAACTCCTAATCCAGATATTATGTGCAATCAGGAGATAAAGTTTAAACTATTTCTAGATACTGCACTTGAAGACGGTGCTGACTATATTGCTACCGGACACTACGCCAGAGTAAAAGATGGTAAATTACTTGTTGGAATAGATAAAAATAAAGATCAAAGCTACTTTCTTTACAGGGTTAATGAAGAGGCTCTGAAGAAAACTATTATGCCAATTGGTGAAATGGAAAAACCAAAGGTGCGAGAAATCGCTAAACGTTTAGGTCTTGCAACTGCCGAAAAGAAAGACTCTCAGGGAATATGTTTTGTCGGAAAAGTTGGGATTAAAGAATTTCTCGAAACTGAACTAGGCCCTCAAAAACCAGGTCAAATCATTGATCAAAACGGAAAAGTATTGGGTGATCATGAAGGTTCCCTATACTACACTATCGGTCAAAGGCATGGTCTTAATGTTGGTGGTGGCTTGCCATATTATGTCACCGGTAAAGATGTTAAAAATAACCAGGTATTTGTGACTACTGACATATCGGATAAAAATCTTTGGAATCAGACTCTAACCCTTAGTGATTTGCATTGGATTAATGAAGCTCCTAATTCACAGAGTGAATACACCATAAGAACTAGATATAGAGCAGATCTTGTAGCAGTGAAATCATTTAAAAAAGAAGGTGATAATTATCTAATAGAACTTAAAGATGAGGTTAGAGCAATCACTCCCGGGCAGTCTGCAGTAATATATGAAAAAGAAAGAGTTGTCGGTGGCGGAATTGTTATCTGATACAATACTTATTAATACACATATGACAGCACAAGAAATTAGAAAAGCCTACATAAACTTTTTCAAGGAAAAAAATCACTCGGTGATTTCCCGAGCTAGATTAGTTCCTGAAAATGATCCTACAACACTTTTTACAGGAAGTGGCATGCAGCCTTTATTGCCTTACTTATTGGGTCAAGAGCATCCTGAAGGAAATCGATTAGTCGATTCGCAAACCTGTTTACGAGCTCAGGATATAGAAGAAGTTGGAGACAATAGACACACTACATTTTTTGAAATGCTTGGTAACTGGAGCTTAGGAGATTACTTTAAGAAAGAACAGATATCTTGGTTTTTTGAATTCTTAACAGATATTGTTAAGTTAGACCCATCTAGAATATATGTCACTTGCTACAGCGGTAATGAAGAGCTTAACATACCAAAAGATCAAGAAAGTTCTAAGATTTGGGCCGATATTTTTGAAGCTAAAGGGATAGATGCAAAGACTATTGAAATTGGCTCAGAAGAGAATGGCTATGAAGTTGGTGATCAGGGCGGACGAATATTCTTTTATAAAGACAAAAACTGGTGGTGTCGAGCCGGTAAAGCTGAAAACATGCCTGAAGGTGAGCCGGGTGGTCCAGACACTGAAGTTTTTTATATATATCCAGAAGTTCAGCACAATAAAAATTACGGTAAATTTTGTCATCCCAACTGTGATTGTGGAAGATATATTGAACTCGGCAATAGCGTGTTTATGGAATATAAGAAAACTAGTTCGGGATTTGATAAACTGCCAAAACAAAATGTGGACTATGGTGGTGGGCTCGAAAGAATTGCTGCTGCTTCACTAGACAGTTCAGATGTATTTACGGTTTCCTTGCTTCAACCAATTATAGAAAAACTAGAACAAATATCTTCTAAAAAATATGGCCAATACACCAACAATATGCGTGTTATAGCCGATCATCTAAGAGGTTCAGTATTCTTAGCGGTTGATGGCATAGTGCCTAGCAACAAAGAGCAGGGATATGTCATGAGACGCCTTGTAAGAAGAGCTATAAGATTCGCATTTGAACTTGGAGTTGAACAGAATTTCTTGCACGAAATAATCCCAGTAATTATAGATATTTATTCACCAGATTTTCCCGAAGTTTTATCTAAAAAAAATGAGGTTATTGAAATCTTATTGAAGGA
>CAISCV010000026.1 GCA_903883945.1 uncultured Chitinophagaceae bacterium
GATAGTGCTATCAAAGTGTGGGATAGTGCTATCAAAGTGTGGGATAGTGCTATCAAAGTGTGAGATAGTGCTATCAAAGTGTGCGATAGTGCTATCAAAGTGTGGGATAGTGCTATCAAAGTATCGGATAGTGCTATCAAAGTGTATGGAATTGCTATCAATGTATTCAACCTAGTGGCATACTCATTCTTTCATAGTTCCCGATATACAGGGGGGGGAATAATTATCAACGGTAGAGATTAGTAGTCTGAATCTAGTTATAGATCATGTGAAGGATGTAAAAGTATCACCTGATTCCTACAATAATAACAAGCCCTTTCACCTTACCTATACACCCTTTTTAAAGTTTCCTTCAATTCTTAGGATATAACTGTATCCTGTTATTTTTCTTGACACCATTAAAGATCAGGTTTTCATAGAATTAAACGCGGCAGGCAATTTAATTCTATTAACAAAATATTTTTATTAACCCCTATACCTGTTTTTTTTCACTGAAAAGGTAATAGTTTGTTTCGGAAACGATACCGGAAACGATTGCGACTGAAATTGTAACTAGAATAATTTTAGAACATTATCTTCTACCATTGGTGTGGGTTAGAAATAGCATTAATAGCGACTAAACCTATCAATATATCCACAGTCCACACTCGGAACAATTATTTATTAAAAGTATAACACAAAAAGATGAAGTTTAAATTGATTGCAGTTGCCGTTCTATTGTCATTCGTAACTAGTGCTACCATTGCACAAAGCCTCAAGGTGTTTTTGGTTAAGCCAGAACGGTTGATAGACCTAAAAAACAAATGTAAAGCAGGAGATGCGCAAACAAAGTCATGGGTAGATCACCTGGTAAAAGACGCAAACAAATATCTCACCGTAAATTCAGCGTCTGTTACCAGCAAGAAACAAGTACCTGTAAGTGGTGACAAGCACGATTATATGAGCCTTGCGCCTTACTATTGGCCTGACCCTAGCAATCCAACAGGGCCGTATATAAGAAAAGATGGTAAACGCAATCCAGAAATGAATGAGATAAGTGATCATAAAGCGATTGACAATACTACAAAAGCAGTATCGTATTTATCCCTTGCCTATTATTTTACCCATGATGAAGCTTATGCAAAGAAGGCCTCGCAACTGTTGCACGTTTTCTTTTTAGATACTGCCACAAAGATGAACCCCAACATGAATTATGCACAGTCGGTAAAAGGCGTAAATGATGGTAGAGGAACAGGCATATTAGATGCTCGTTCATTTGTTGATTTAGTAAGTTTTATTGGGCTTATAAATGGAAGCAAAGCATGGACTAACACAGATGAGCAACAACTAAAATCTTGGTTTACAGAATATTATAATTGGTTGTCTACCAGTAAGGGAGGGCATGATGAACGTAATGCAAAAAACAATCATGGTATTTGGTTCGATACGCAAATGTTGGGTATTGGATTGTATTTAGGCAAAGAAGAAGCCGTAAAAGACTACCTGAAGAGTACCCTTGCTAGAGTAGATGTACAACAAGAAACTGATGGCAGACAACCCCTAGAACTAGAAAGAACAGCGGCACTTTCTTACAGTACTTTTTGCTTGGATGCCTGGTTTACAGCTGCAACGCTTGCCGATAATGTAGGGGTAGATATCTGGAACTATAAAACAAAGGACGGTAAAGGAGTTCAGGTTGCTTTGGATTGGTTGTTACCTTATGCAATGGGAGATAAGTCATGGACCTATCAACAGATTCATGAGTACAAAAAAGGCGATTTCTTGTCTTTATTAATCCGAGCAAACAATAAATACAATGACGATAAATATTCTGCTGCCATTCATAGACTTCAAGAGGAGAAAGAAGATTATTTAGATGAAATTCTATATGGGAAATAAAGAGGGAGATAGAGTAGGTATCCAAATCTTAACAGAGATACCTACTAAGTTTTCCCCTGAAGGTAAATATCATTTAGTTAGAAAAGCAAATTTAACGTAGCGTAAGCAGAGCCTTTTACACAGAGACTCACAGAGGGGTCTTTTAATATCAGGTTAAAAGTAGTTTAATTTGAGGACGCAGAGGTGTAGCGTACTATCAAATCGTCCAAAACTAAATGACATTGCCCTAAAGGAGTATTAATAGTAGCTGTTTATGAAACCCCTACTCAAATGCTTCAACCATGGCCGATGAATTAGCTTCGAGCATGGGAAAAGTAACAATTAGTTCGAAACCATTTCCAGGTGATGTATTAATTGCCACTTCTCCATAATGTAGAGCAGCCCTTGTCTTAATGTTTTGTAGACCAACTCCATTGGGCTTTTCAGCTAGATTATGTCCCTTACCATTGTCCTTTATCAATAATTCAAGGGTGTTATCCCTTTTTTGGGTTAGTGAAATATCCACTTTTGTTGCCTTGGAATGCTTTACGATATTGTTTAATTGTTCCTGTACAATTCTATAAATCATCAATTTTAATTCTTCGGAAATCATTTCCTCAAAAAAATCATTGAAGGAGGTGTTGAAAGTGATACCACTTACAGATCTTACATTACTTATCACTCCTTCAACTGATGCAATTAGACCAATATTGTCTAAAGCAGGTGGTACAAGACCTTTGGTTATTTTCCTGATTTCTTTAATTGATTCTGATATGATTTCTTTTATATAAAGTAGTCTTTCGAAGTCAACTTTTTGAATATTTATAATGTTATCCAAGAAAAGCAAGGCTGTTACTAGTATCTGGTTGATGTTATCGTGCAGTTCTCTACCTAGTTCGGCCCGTTCTGTTTCTTGAGCAATGATGGTGGCATAAGTAATAGATCTTTCTCTCTCTCTCTGTTGAAGTTCTAACTGTTCCTGAAGTTTTATCCGCTCTGTTACATCATTTATCTGGATTTGCCTAGCTTGGTTGCCATTCATTTCTATATGATAAAAAGAAATTTCTACCATTATTATTTCTCCATTCTTTTTTTGATGGGGTAGGGGGACAGATATAAGTTTCTGCAGTTCTTCAACATCATGTATTACAGGCAGTAATTTGTTTTCCGGTGGTCGTAAGTCGGTTATTTTTAATTTAGTAAATTCCTCCTTGGTATATAAATATTTTTTGACAGCTGCTTCATTGCATTCTAATATCTGTAGGGTGTCGATGTCGTAGATATACATCGGTGAGGGGTTGTTGTAAAATATCTGCCTATATTTTGCTTCTGACGCTTGCAACTCTAGTTCAGATTTCTTACGTTCTAAGCTGTAGCGAATTGACTTCTCTAGTATCCGCTCATCGAATTCGCCTTTTACTAGATAGTCTTCTGCGCCATAAGACAGCGCTTCTAGGGTAATATTTATATCAGATAAACTAGATATGATGATAATCGAGGCCGAGTTTATCTTACTTTGTATTGTTTTGTAAGAACCAAGTCCATCGCTATCAGGTAGAAAAAGGTCTAGAAAAATAACATCAGGGGTCTCCGTATTTAAAATAGATAATGATTCTTCTAGTGTAATTGCTCTGAATATCTTCCCAATTTTTAGTGTAGAGAAGTTTAAGTATTGTTCTAGTAGATAAAAGTGTACCTCATTGTCCTCAACAACTAAAATATCTAAAGATTCTTTTGAATTCATAGTTTAAATTTCTTTCTTAGGTATGGTAAAATAAAATGTACTCCCTTCCTGAGGTACAGATGTAACCCAAATGCGTCCCTTGTGCTTTTCTGCAATTTTTTTGCAAATTGCCAATCCTATACCTGTTCCGGTAAATTGTGTTTTGCTATGAAGTCTTTGGAAGATGATAAAAATCTTATCATAAAACTTTTCTTCTATACCAATTCCATTGTCATTTACAGAAAATTCCCATTCTGTTTCTTTTTCTTCTGCTTTTACAGTTATGACAGGTGGGATATTGGGTTTTTGATATTTTAAGGCATTCGCAATCAGGTTTTGTAGTAGTTGAATCATTTGCGTTTTTACCGCATATATTCTAGGGAGATTCTCACTGAATATCATTGCATCACTAAGCTTTATTTTTCCAGAATAATTAAATAAAACATCGTTGAGAATCTGCTGCATATCTACTTCTTCATTCAGTTTCAATTGTGTATTTACCCGAGAGTATTCCAGCATATCCATTATCAACTGTTTCATTCTGTCTGCTCCATCAACGGCATAGGAGATATAGTTTTGTGCAGCTTCATCTATTTGGCCATCATATTTTCTTTTCAGTAATTGCAAAAAGCTCGTTATGGTACGAAGTGGTTCTTGCAAATCGTGAGAGGCAACATAAGCGAATCTTTCTAATTCAGTATTCGACGTTGCCAATTGCTCTGCTCTTTCCTTCAGGGTCTCATTTAATTCGCTTAGCTGTAATTCTTTTTCTTTTTGTAATGTTATATCTTGTATTGCACCAATGAGTCTTATCGGTTTCCCGTTTTTGGCATCATTCATTACAAATATTTTATTTAGGATATATTTATAGCTGCCATCTGAGCATAGGCACCTGAATTCATCACTGAAAGTATTTATTCCTCCAGCTAAATGAATCATTACTTTATTAATCGCTCTCTCTCTATCTTCTGGGTGTACTCTTTCCCAACCCCAAGTATCAGTGTTTTGTACTTCGTCCTTACTGTATCCGAATATAGAAGTAATGCCATTGTTCCACACAACCGTTCGGGTAGCTAAGTCACAGTCCCAAATAGCATCATTGGTAGCCATTGCAACAATATCATACCTTTCCTTGCTTTGTAGTATTTCTTCTTCTGCCTGTTTATTTAGTATGATGGTCGTAAGTAAGTTTCGAACCCTTTCTGCACTATTTAGTTCAGCGTTGGTTGGACGTCGAGCTACCTTATAATAAGTACCAAAAGTTGCAAAAACTTCTTTCTCCTTGTTAAATAATGGGAGTGACCAACAAGCTTTGAAACCGTGGGATGCAGCAATGTCTTTATACTTTTCCCAAATACTGCTAGTTTCAATTTTATCAACTATCACGGGTTCTTTCAAAAAGGCAGCCGCACCACAAGAACCCTGATTGAGACCAATAGGTAAATTGTCTATCAGTTGAGTATAATCTTCGGGCAATCTTGGGGCATACCAATTAAATAGAGCCTCGTTTTTTACATGTAACAGGCTACTTATCATCTCTGGATGAATTTCTTGTAATCCATCAACAAGGTATTTTACAATGTCATCAACACTTGTATCTATAGACGTACTAAGTTCAAGCGCTTTTTTTTCTAGATTAAACAAGCGCTCAATACGCTTATCTTCTGTAATAATTTTTACAATGCTTGAAAGCCCCTGGTCATTCGGATAGGCTGTTATACTTAGCCATACCGACAATGGTTTATAGAACATTTCAAAATCTACACGTACCCTTTCCTGCATCGAACGAGAAAACTCTTTGGCAATTTCAGGCGCATTTTCTTCATTTACCAACATCCAAAAATTCTTTCCTACAATTTGTTGGCGTTCTATTCCCCAAATACGTTCTATAACTCTGTTACAATAAATGAAATTCCAATCTGCATCTATTGCGAAGAAGCCTTCAGTGATACTTTCAAGTATTTTATCTTTTTCAACATATGCTTTTGCAAGGTTGTCGAGAACATCTTTCATTTCTTGTTCAACTTTTACCCGTTCGGTAATATCTGTAGCAATTACATAAGTACCTACAATTTCTATATCTCCATAGATAGGCATACAGTTTAGGGAAATGTCTAATATATTTCCTTTTGCTGAAATTGCTTTTATGGTGTAGGCTTTAATTTCACCTTTTAATACATCATCAAAATTTTTATTGGCAAGGGGTAAATAATCGGGGTGAACTAAATCTTTGTATTTAAGTTGGGCTATTGTTTCCCAATCGCATTCTGCTTTATCAAGCATTGCCTGATTGGCACTAGTAAAGTTACCCTCTAAGTCTAACGAACATACCGCATTCGGGTTTAATTCGAATAAAGCTTTGTATCCTTGTTGGATGTACTTGTAAGATTCTGCTATGTCATTTGGATTCACCAAAATTGACCTTTTTTTTAATATTGAGGGGTTCTCTTGCATTATTTGTTTGGATATATGTAAATTAAAACCTATCGTCTGAGTCTATATTGAAAGCAACCGTTCTATTTAAAATAAACAACCGCAAAATACAATTTAAACCCAAATATTATAATATATTTTTTAGATGATAGTTCAATAGTAGAACAACCCAATCAATAGGAGGAATAATAAGTTGTTTCTTGTTTTATTTGATGAGGCTTAAACGGAGACATCAATTTATGATGAATAGATATAGCATGTAAGAAATGTTATTCCTTTATTACCGCAATTGTATTAGTTTTTTTATCTTTTGTCCTGATAGATAGATAATATTTGCCACGAGGTAAATTATTCAAATTCAATGAAGGATTAGTTGCATCTTGAAAGATTTTTTCGATAGCAATTCGCCCATTGTCATCTAGTAGCCAGATGTTGGAGATATGACTACCCTTGATGGCTATGCTATTTATTGCGGGATTGGGAAATACAGATAATTGATCATTTGATAATGAAAAATTGATATTTATTACACTGCTGTAACTTTTATTGCCATTGTTATCAGTCCCCATTAAGCGGTAATAGTTAAGTCCACTTGCAGGATGATTGTCTGTGAAAAGATAATTATTTTGATTATTTCCGATAGCCATAATAGTACCCATATCCTCAAAACTTTTGGAATCTGTACTGTGTTGTAAGGTAAACCAAATGGTATGTTTTTCTTGTGTAGTTCTCCATTTTAATTGTATTAGCGTACTGATTACTTCGGCGGAAAATGACTCGTAAGATACGGGTAGTGGTGAAGGATTTGTGTATCGCGCCACACATATTGCATAAGTTTTTGACGTACTCAAGGGCGTATAGGTGAGGTTAGAAGAAGGTGAGAAGAAGTATCCAATAGGCGCATCATCAGCAGTGTCTGCAACAATCAATACACTGCCATATCCAACACCATTTAAGGTGCGGGAATCATTGAAATGTCTATAATTGCAGTCATCAAAAATGTCTACTTGGTATACATTATTCTTACTCAATAAAGTATTAATTGAAGTTGTTGTTACTTTTGGGAAATAATATCTCAAACTTGTTGCATTTAGCAATATGGGATTGTGTGCCATTATCATGGTATGTCCACTAGCTGAAGATTTTGGACCATCTCCAAAGCAAAAAATGTCTCCCGGCTGTGATTTAGAAAATCCTCCCTTTCTTATGCCTGTATAATTGTTTAAAGCGCTATTTAAAGTAAGATTATATGTTTGAATATCGGTAGACAAGACATTTCCAGAAATATATTCCCACCCTGCTATGCTAGTTGTTCCAAGGGTTGCAAAAGATGTGGCCATTTCATAGCTATCAGGAACCCTGCCTATAGCAGCAAATTTGCAAATGCCTGCATTCAAAATGCCGTTGGATAATAAAAGGAAAGCATTAGTTGAACTAGTTTGTCCACCAACAGAGGCTATTACCCTTGCACCATACCCTATGCAGTCCACCCTAGTTTTAAAAGTGTTATTTGTACCATCAAAAAAGATATTGGGCGATTCAACTTTCCAAACCGACTTGAAATTAGTAATACCATAATAAGCATATTGGCTGGGTGAAATGTAAAATCCATCATTATTTGTAGTACGACTGGTATTATAAGCCTGAGAAACAGGGTATTTTATCCCATTATAAACCAATGAGGTATCAATGACAGTAACACCTGGCATGGTAAGATACCCCTGTTGTAATAAAAAAGGTTGTCCAATGCCTGTAGCGGCAGAAAGCACAGATGTGTAAAAACTATCGTTATAATTGGTAGTTGCGAAAGGAGGAATCACAGTCGTATCTCTTACATCGCTTTCTGCAAATACTTTGCTGGTAGTAAGGCAAAGCAATAAAAATGTTACCAAAGTCAGTAGATTCTTGTTCATACAAATTAATTAGGCCGTAAAGCATGCTAAAATACATATTGATATCATTAATTCTCTAATTGTTGCATCTGTATCTTTACTGAATGAATTAATAATGTTTCCGAATCATTTCCGAAACAAAAAGCCCCAACAAACGTTGCATCGTTGTCGGGGCATTCCCTTCTTTTGGATGTTAAACTACCAGTTAATAATTATCCCGCCATTGAATAAAGCTGGAATTGAATTAAACCCATAAATATCAAAGAATTTTTTATTGGTGATGTTTTGTCCGTCAGCAAAAAACTTAATATGCTTGTTTATACCGAATTGTATCGATGCCCCAAGAATAGTATAACTATCTAGTGTTACGTCGGACATACTATACACTGCATCATATCTTTTACTAACAAACTTGCCAATAAGACTTACAAATAACGCAGGGGTAATTTGGTATCCTATAGTAAGGTTTGCGGTATGTTTTGGAATACGTATTGCATAAGTATAGCTAGTATCAGTATTGGTAAGTCTGCTTTCTGTACTTTGAGTAGCGGAAATATACGTATAGTTACCCGTAATAGTTACTGCTGTTATTGGCTTCATACTTACTTCGTACTGTATGCCACGAACTGTTTGGGAAGCGTAGTTAAAATACTGATACGTATTATTGTTATAATCAATCGCACTGGTTAAATCTCTGTAAAATAGTAATATCCGATCACTGAATTCCTTGTACTGTTCCTGAATACCCACTTCATAATTAATGGACTTTTCTGGTTGCAGATTGATATTGCCACTGCCAAAACCCGCATATAACTGATAGAGGGTAGGGGCTTTGTAGCCCGATGCAATACTTCCAAAGATTCTGTAATGATCATTGATAGTAAAAGAAGGGTTGAAGGTAAACGTGTTGTTATTGCCGTAGCGAGAGTTGTTATTGTATCTCAGACCTATTTCTACATTAAAATGATCACTGTTATATATTAAAGAACTGTATAAAGAAGTTTGATGCAGGGAGGTGTCTGTTGCATAAGGCTCATTCATGTGACCATAACGGTAGTCTACACCACTCAACAAACTAAAGCCATTTCCCAGCTTGATGTTTGCATATACCTCTGCAAAATCACTATATGATTTATAAGCATCCAAACCAAACTTTGTTAGTAAATTTCTAGTACCAGTATTATATTGGTAATTGCCTGTTAGCGTAACTACCTCTTTTTTACATTGAAATCCGGTTCCTGTTATAAAGTTATAGACATTGGTATAATTCTCGGCATTAGAAAATGCACCTGCAAAACCTGCTTTATATTGACTATACTTGGTAAATGCTTTTATGTTCCATTCTTTATTTGGCCGAAATTGCAAACTAGCACTTGCATTGTCGCCAGTATAACCATCTTTTCTAAAGTTGCCCTTTCCTGTGCTGTCATACCCTGCAGCAAAGCCATCAGTGCTAAGTTTTGCATAAACAGCATTGTAGCTTAGCTTGTTTTTCGTGCCATAAACCTTAATGTTTCCTTTGTACGTATTTTCACTGCCACCCGAAACCGTAGCATTAATGTTTAGGGGCGTCGATCTTGTGCTTTTCTGTGTGATTATGTTAATTACACCTGCCACCGCATCACTACCGTAGAGGGTACTCTGCGCTCCCTTACAAATCTCTATTTTTTCTATTCCTGTTAAAGGAAGAGAATTTAAATCAAAATTGTTATTTATGTCCGATGGGTCGCTTATTGGTATCCCATCTATCAATACGAGTGTATGCCCACTCATGGCACCATTCATGTTGATGGTTTGTACACTACCCAATGGTTGTAATGCACCCGTTACTACGATCCCTGCTTGTTCATTTAGCAATTGAGATACTGTTTTACCACCACTTTTCTCTATTTGTTCCTTAGAGATTACGGTTACTACTTTGCCCGTGGTGCTTTGCTTTTGGGCTACTTTTGTTGCTGTAACTACTACCTCGTCGAGGCTGTGTGTGCTTGAGTCTTGCTGTGCAAGCAATGCCGTTGCTACTAGCAAGGCGGTTGAAAGGAGCGTTAATTTTTTGCTCATTGTCTTTTTTAATTTAAAAGTGGTACAATGAGCTTTCAGGAAGTTATCTTACTGTTGCTGGTTAAGGGTTGTTTGTTACTGTATACAGGTTGCTAGTTACTGGTATCTTGAACCCAGATTTTGCAATAGAACTCTACTGCAATTCTCAACTACTTCAAATACAAGCTTTTGATTGATTTATTCTCTTTCGACATAAAATATTATGCTTTCAATCGAAAAATCTACTCAAACACCTGTCTTTTTTGTA
>CAISCV010000027.1 GCA_903883945.1 uncultured Chitinophagaceae bacterium
AAAATTTTATTTACTTCCATTAGTTTAAGATACTATTTAAAATTTAAACTATTTTTCTAATTAGTAGGATTGCCAGCTTTCTCAGTAGCTAAAACAAGTTGATTTTCTCCATCGGATATATCTACCAAAGCATATCTCTTAACAACATTAATAGCCATCTCGTCTAAAATGTCAATTACATTTTTATAACTACTCTCATCATTAGGTTTTATTACAACAAAAAAATCTTTGTCTTCAGTATGACGTTTCTTGTCGATAATAGCATTTCTAATATCTTTAAAATTAGAGCTTTTAAAGTTTTTACCGGCTGGATCTAAAATACCTTCATAATAAAAAACATTATTGTCTTTACCTAAAAGTATAGTAAATGCACCAGAATTTTTAATTTTAGTGTCATCCTTATGATCTTCCGCTTCCTTAGGTAAATTTAGTTTAAAAGCAGTAGGCTGACTCATTGTTGTAGTAAAGATGAAAAAAGTAATCAAAAGAAAACCCAAATCAACCATAGGAGTTAAGTCAATTCTAGTAGATAGCTTTTTGCTTTTTTTTACACCAGGCCCTTTTTTGTGACCACCACCTGAGGTATCTAATTCTGCCATAATAAATATATTTTAACCTAGATTAACAAAACTATTCAACCTTAGAATCAGCTTTTCCTTGATTCATTTTATATAAATCAGTACCCAAAGGAACACTTTCAGGATTAGTAACCATTTGGAACTTTAAGAAATTGTTTTTCTTAAAGGCAAAAAGTACATTCTTGAAAGCAGGATATTTTGCAACATTATCACCTTTAAGTAACAAATTCATTTTCTGACCAGCGTAGGCATCATTTATTATTTTGAGCCAATCTGACAATTCATTTTGTGTACTATCCTTACAAGGAATACCTGGCAATAAATTTCCTTTTCTATCAGCTTCTGGAATAGCCAAGAAAGAAGGTAATTGTGAAAAGCTCGTTCCAAAAAAAGTAGATTTAGTAAAAGCTGTAACATTTATAGAAAGATTCTTTTCTGAATTTAAAGCACTTGCTATATATTGTTTTTTTGCTTCGTCATCTAAAGAAAGAAAAACTTTTCCATTCTTGTCAATAGTTATTAGAACAACGTCTTTATCAGGTGCAACTTTAGATGCTACAGAACTAGGCGTAACAACAGTTATAGCTTCAGAAGCCTTAAACTTAGTTGTTAATATAAAGAAACTCAACAACAGAAAAGCTACATCACACATAGCCGTCATGTCTATAGAAGTACTTTTACGGGGTAACTTAGGACGTGACATAAATTGAAATTGAGATTACTTGTAGTTAGAAGCGAAACTTTGTGTTAAAGTGAAACCAGACTCATCAATACCGTATGTAATAGAATCAATTCTAGTAGTAAACACATTGTACATTATAATTGAAATAGCAGAAGTACCAATACCTAATGCAGTATTATATAGAGCCTCCGAAATACCTTGAGAAAGTTTTTGCGCAGCTTCACCACCACCACTATCGCCTAGTGCTGAGAAAGATCTAATCATACCTAAAACAGTCCCCAACAAACCTAATAAAGTAGCAACAGAAGCAATAGTAGATAAGAAAACGAGATTCTTTTCTAACATTGGCAATTCAAGAGCAGTCGCTTCTTCAACTTCTTTCTGTATGTTCAAAACTTTTTGTTCGGTAGTTAATTCTGTATTAGAGATCATCTCTTTGTATTTGTGAAGACCACCTTTCATAACATTACCTACTGCGCCTTTTTGCTTATCACATTCAGCAATAGCTTTTTCGATATCCTTATTAGCTAAATGAAATTGAACTTTTCTAATAAATTCTGCAATATTTCCAGTACCAGCAGCCTTTGTAACTGTCAATAATCTTTCAATTACAAATGTTAATACAGTAAGAAAACAACCAATCAGTATAGGAACAATAATACCACCTAAATACATTTTAGAAAACCCACTCATTGGTCCTTCGTGTGTTGGCCAAAACCATGCTCCAGAAGTATCTGGTTTAGTAAAATTGCTTGGATTGCCAATCACAAAACGCCAGATAATATAACCCATTGTAATACAAACCACAGGAGCAACAGAAGAAATGAGATTTCCACCTTTCTTAACTTGACTAGTTGTTGCCGACTTACCTTGACTAACTGAAACCTTAACGTCTGACATAAAATCTTTTTGTGAAATTGAAAAATTTAAATTGAATTAGTATGACCACAAACTTTGCTCGTAATTAAATATTTTTTCTCTGATTGCATCACCTTCAAGAAGCGCAAATAAAGTGTTTTTACCATATTTAAGTTTAAGAGATTGGTCGAAAGGATTGTCTAATGTAGATTTGGTGATATAGCTACTAAACATTCTACTTTCGAATAAATCTTCCCAACTCATACGAGCCCCAAAGTTTTTTGGGTTATAAACTTCATACTTTGCTAAAGTAGTTCTCAAATCGGGGTAATATAACCAGAACAAAGTCTGTAAAGATATGAAAGTACCTTCAGAGGTATATTTAGGCATTTCCGGTGCTATACCTAGTATTCTGGTATATAAAACAGATGTCTCTTTATCAAATACTACTTCTTCTTTGATTCTATATTTATATACAGAATCTAACATTACTTCTTTAGACCTAATTTCATAACGAATGATATTACCATCTAAATCATTTACAGCAGAAGTATCAGGTTTTCCTGCTGCTAGTTTTCCTAATGCTTGTTCAGTAGTAAGAGGAGTAGTGAAACGATCATCATCGAAGTCAGCATCAAAAGCAGTTACACCACTACGAATTGCACTCAATAGAATAGAAATGAATCTTTGACTACCATTATCCTCTATTAAAGAATAACGAAAAGGAAGATTTTCTTTTTCTCTTGCATCAATTTCTCTCCAGATTCTTTGTTTATAAACCGCATCATCTTCTCTAATATTCTTGTAAGCCAAAGGTGTTCGATCTTTTACATAATTCCTAGTAATGATATTATCATTCCTTAAAGAAATTTTTGCAGTATCATTAATACCACCACCATTTCCGCCAGATCTAGCAATAGTAATGTAAGGAGCAGAAGGCTTATTAGAATTACTACTAGCAGGGGAAGGAGTAGGTTGAGAAACTGGTACAGTGGCTGCATTATTAGCAGCAGGTCTCCTAGCAGGTCTCCTAGCAGGTCTCCTTTGTGCATTTATAGCGCCAAAACTTAAGACCAATATTACCAGTAATAAAAAAGATGTATACTTCATGTTTAATTTGTTAACGTAAATGAAATTGGAGGTAATGGTCTAGTATGTCCATCTGGTCCTAATGCTTTAATATCATCGATAATTACACTAGTCCCAACAACACATCTATCAATATATTTCCTACAATCAGAACTAAATACAGCACCGTTATTTGGAGCAATACCTGGATTTTCAGCAAATCCTTTACCTGTAGCATAAAAAGTGAAACTTGTGATATTATACTTTACACCTTCAAAAATGAAGTCTTTCAAATCAGCTCTTACGCCTTGTTGTGCTTTGAAATCATTCAATTTGAACTTACCACCAGAATTGGTTCCAACCATTGCAATTGGACTAGGAATTTGTTTTACTCTAAATTTAAAAGGGGTAGATTTACCATCAACTGTTACAGTGATGTTTGACTCTGTACCACCAGTAACCGTTACATCATACTTACCGGGGGCTGTTTTTTCTAAAGTTCCATTATCAGTTGTTACTTGAGTAGCTTCATCACCCTTAGTTCCACCAGAAACACTTATTGGATTCTTCAACCCAATATAAAATATTTTAGTTGCATCAGCACTAACACTAGCACCAGTAGGTGAACCAACTGTGTATTTTAATTCCTTATCAACAGTTCCTGT
This sequence comes from uncultured Chitinophagaceae bacterium, assembly GCA_903883945.1. GTDB lineage: Bacteria > Bacteroidota > Bacteroidia > Chitinophagales > Chitinophagaceae > Parasediminibacterium. The sequence continues at coordinate 3,852 of CAISCV010000027.1, forward strand.
CTCTCCATTTGGCTTTTTAAAACTGATAGTTACCTTCTTACTGTAAGAACCTGGACCACCCACTGTAGTTTTATACAATGCTGTACCATCTGGACCAATTGGTACAGAAGAACCATCAACTGTAACACTAGGCTGAGAGGTAGTGCTAAACGCACCTACTCCACCGGTGATAGTAAGTTCTTGACCTGGCATTAAGTATTGAGAACTCTCTTCTGCAATAGGTACAAATTTATCGTAAACAATTTTAACAGCACCAATTTGCTTGTGACAATACTCAACAATTTGAGCTTCACTATTTTTTATATCGTTTTCAAATTTATCCAACATTGCTACAGCAGCTACTGTAGGAGTCATGTGAAAATAGGTATAAGCCCAAGGCATTTCCATACCACCATTCAAAGAAGGAGGAACAGCAAGGTTTAGAGGTAAGTCATTTTCAAAAGTTGCTTTGATTGAAGGATGAATACCCAACATCTTTGCCTTGTAATCAGTTAACTTTTGTAACAATTCTTCCCCTCTTTTATCTCCACCACTAGATTCTTCAACTAGTAAACGAGTAGGTGCTTCGGTATTCTTAAAATTATAGGTTGCTTCTTTTCCGTCTTTTGCAGGCTCAGGCTCGGAAGCAGCAATCATTTCATTTTTAATATTATCGATATATTTAATCATCTCGTCTGAATATTGAGCAGCTTGTTGGGCTCTCGGTGCCCAAACAGCAGCTGAATCTTTAGTTTCAGCTTTGCTTAACATTTCTTTTAAAGATGCAAATAAAGTTTCATCCTTTCTATCAATAACAGCATTTGAATTATTAAGACTTCGATCTATCGTTTTAAAAGCAAGCAAAATTTCATCAGATACATTTATTGCTAACAAAGCTGTTAACACCAAATACATCACATTAATCATTTTCTGCCGCGGCTCTTTAGGTAATGACATACTTATTTAATTATTAAAATATTAAAAAATGAATATAACAATAGTTAACAACTATCATTACGCCCTTCCTTGCATTGCAGTTAACATATTTCCGTAAACTTGATTTAGCTTACCAAGGTTAGTTGCTAATGTACCAATTTGTTCTTTAGCTTTCAATGCATCAACTGCAGTACCTTCCATAGTTGTAGCAACTTGAGAAAGTTTTCCGTAAAATTGATTGATAGCTTTCAAATGGTTGTTACTTTCTTGTAATTCCATTTCATAAATAGTGTTGATGGAAGCAAGATTCTTAGTAAGATTTTGAACTTGACCATGAAATTGTTTAGTAGACTCTGCAGCACCACTTAATGAAGTGAAAGAAGCAGTTGCTTGATTAACAGCTCCTGTGATAGCAGAAAATGATTCTCCAGCTAATTTAGTTTTTGCACTAAAATCGGAAGTGGATTTTACCACATCACTTATATCTCCAATGTTAGATACTGAAGAACCTAATTTTTTAAAGTTTTCACCCAATTTAGATAAGCTAGTAGGGGTAATGTCGGCTTCAGCTAACATCTTTTCCATTGTTTTAAGTGCCGTGTTTCCTTGAACTTTCTCAACTGGAGCCTCAGCATGTCCTGCATCTGGGGGAGGTAATAGACCATAAACAATAAAGATTAGTGCCTCTGTTCCAAGACCGATTGGTAGGAATTGGTTTGCACCTGGATAGTGTTGAATTTTCATTAACGCACCAATAATAACAACTGACGCACCGAAACATACAAAGATGTTAAGTAATCTGTTTTGACCTTTAGTTAATCCTGCTGACATGTTTTTTTTTTTAATTGTTAAAGAAAGTTTTAAAATTTGTGAATTGTTATTAAAAAATTATTATCTCCTTGGAACTAAATCAATTACACATCTGAAACCGATGTAGGACTTGGAAGTATCTTGGTATTCATAATTTCTAGTACTTGTTTGTAGGTAATAACCTACATCTTTCCAACTACCGCCTCTAACCACTTTTCTTTTCATTCGTGGAGGATCGGAATCTTTTGCATCATACCTTAAATCAGGGCTCATATCGTGTACAATATTGTAAGCACCTTCGTTAAAATAAGAGTTTGTCCATTCTGCAACATTTCCTGCCATGTTATACAAACCGTATCCATTAGGCCAATAAGCATCTACACGTACAGTGTAGAAACCGCCATCTTCGGCATAATTACCTCTACCTGGTTTGAAGTTTGCCAATAAGCAACCTTTTTTATTTCTAAGGTAATAGTTACCCCAAGGGTACATCGAACTACTTCTACCACCTCTTGCCGCATATTCCCATTCTGCTTCACTTGGCAATCTGAAATCACTTTCAACAGCCATTTTCTTAGATTCGAGGTAGTTATTTAGTTTCTTAGTTCTCCAATTACAAAATGCTTGTGCTTGTCTCCAATTAACCCCTACAACAGGATAGTTTCCAAATGAAGGATGGGCAAAGTATCTTTTTGTCATCGGTTCGTTGTATGAATATGAGAAATCTTTCATCCAAACTGTTGTATCTGGATAAGCCATCACTTTACGTTTCTTGAAGAACTGTAGTGGATTAGCTTTGAACGCTTCTCTATTTTCAGATTTAGTTAACTCTTGAAAATCAGGTTCTGTGTAAGCATAAATTAATTTCTCTGGATTGAAGAAAGGTTTTGTTCCTTGCGCATCAACTTTAATAAAATAACCTGCGCTTGATAATTGGTCTTTAAACTTTGCATCATCCAATTTAATTGATTTCAATTGCTTCCAATGTACTATTGTATCGTAGTATGGAGCACCAAGCATAACCGCAACGGTTGAATCTCTTACCCAATATACAAACTCTCTATACTTATTATTGGTAAGTTCTGTTGCATCCATCCAAAAACCTGGAATTGAGACTTCTCTGTTTCTTGAAGTAAAAGTGTAATTGATGTCTTCATCACTAGGACCCATATGAAAGTTTCCTGGTGGAACATATACCATTCCTAATGGCATAGACATACTAGGCTTTGAATTTGGTGAAATCCCGTGAACCTGACCATCGTCAATTACTCCACCTTTGGATTTGGAATTTTTGCAACTACCTAACCCTACGACGAGAAGAGCAGCGAAAACGAAAAACACAAAATTTTTAGTCATAAAATGAAATTACTATTTGGCAAATATATATTCTAGTTCGAAAAAAACATCCTATTCAATAAAAAATTATTATTAAATTATAAAAATTGCTAAATAAGCCCGCAATTCTCTTTATTCCAACTAAAATTAATTTTCACAGTCTTATATAAATCCACAAATAGGTATTAATAAAACAAACTTAAGAACTTGAAGACAGTTATCGATGTTAAAAAAGATTAATAAGCCCTCTTCTAGTGATAATTTTGGCTGCAAGTAAAGGATTATTATCCATTTTTACAATACTTGCCTATATTATTTTAAAAGGAATCTGCTTTTTTAACATTTAGATTAAATCTTTTCACAATTTTTCACTTTCAAAATCATATTAAATACACCTAAAAAAGTAATTTAAGGTTATAATTTCCTATCGCTTTTAAATGTAAGTAATATTCAAGCAACCCTTCACAGGCTCATAGGAAGAACTTTAGTACTGTTCAGCAAATCTATACGGCTAAGACTCTTAGCCATCCCGTTCCATCCTGCTTGATTCATTCTAAAACAAATTGCGCATCTATTCAAAAAACTTTATTCTTAACAACAAGACTATCAATTATTCAGACACGCTGCACCTGAAAGCAAAACCTTCCACTTTTTAAAGTTATTTTAATGTAACACCAGAGATACAGAAACTAATTGTTTGATCTTATTGATACCTGTATGAGTAAGTGCCGCAAAGTGCACAATAGTAACAGTATAAAGCAGATTTATTTTGATTACCCTTCTACTATACTTCTATATTACTATACAAGATAATGTATACTTATTACAATACTGTAACTTGATTTGTATATTTATTTGACTATTTTTCATTGTAAAACAAAAAAGTCACCCCGATTACTCGGAGTGACTTCTTTTATCTAGAAATAAAATATAAAGCTACTTATTTCTTTTCGCCTTCTTCCAATTTTGCACGGATATCAGCCAAAGCACTCAATTCACCCAAGGTAGTTTTTTCTACTTTGGCTTGAATAACCTTAACTTCTTTCGCAGTTTTCTCAGATTCAGCTCTTGCTTCTTTCTTAGCAGATTCTTTTACTTCAATTTGTGCTTGTTCCCAAACACGACTATGACTCAAAAGAATGCGCTTGTCGTTTCTATCAAATTCAATAACCACAAACTCTAGTGTTTCCTCAGCAGCAACAGTTTTACCGTCTTCCTTATTCAGGTGACGTGCAGGAGCAAATCCTTCCAAACCATAAGCTAGTTGTACCAAAGCACCCTTGTCGTCTCTACGGGTAACAGTACCTTCGTGTTTTGTACCTATTCCGAAAGTCTCTTCCAATGTACTCCAAGGATCTTCTTCTAATTGTTTGTGACCCAATTGCAACTTGCGGTTTTCTTTATCAATTCCCATGATAATGATATCGATATTCTGACCAACCTTAACATAATCGCTAGGGTGATTGAAACGTTTCAACCAACTTAAATCGCTGATATGAATCATACCACCAATACCAGATTCTAGTTCTACAAATACACCATAAGGAGTGATGTTTTTAACCAATCCTTTGTGTTTGCTTTCAACTGCATATTTGTTTTCGATGGTATCCCAAGGGTCGGTTGTCATTTGTTTGATAGACAAACTCATCTTACGGGTATCCTTGTCTAAAGTAACCACTTTGGAATCGTGCTCATCACCTAGTTTAAAGAATTCCTTTGCGTTAACCGGTGTATTGGCCCAAGTAATTTCACTTACGTGTACCAATCCTTCAACACCTGGCTGAACTTCTAAGAAAGCACCATAATCTTCGATGTTTACAACTTTACCACGAACAACAGAGCCTTCTCCTAGGCCTTCTGGTAATACATCCCAAGGATGTGGCGTTAATTGTTTTAGACCCAAACTGATACGTTTCTTATCATCATCAAAGTCTAATACCACAACGTTTATCTTCTGGTCAATTTTCAACAAATCGCTCGGGTGAGAAATCCTACCCCATGAAATATCTGTGATATACAATAAACCATCCAATCCACCGAGATCCATGAAGGCACCAAAGTCTGTAAGATTTTTAACCACACCTTCCAATACCTGACCCTTTTCTAGTTTGCTCATGATGTTCACACGTTGTGCTTCCATATCGCTTTCGATAAGTGCTTTGTGTGATACCACTGCATTCTTGATGGTTTCATTTATTTTAACAACCTTAAATTCCATAGTTTTACCTACAAACTGATCGTAATCAGCTACAGGCTTCACATCTATCTGAGAACCTGGCAAGAAAGTTTCCATTCCGTAGATTTCTACTATCAAGCCACCCTTTGTTTTGCTGGTAACATAACCAGAAACCACTTCACCTGTTTTGTTAAGCTCCACAATACGTTGCCAAGCACGGAAGTTCTTAGCACTCTTACGGCTAAGGGTAAGGTTACCATGTTTGTCTTCTTTTTCAACCACCATTACTTCAACCAAGTCACCTACTTTAAGACCTTGGTTGTCGCGGAATTCATTCAAAGAAATAAGTCCATCACTTTTAAAGCCAATGTTTACAACTACGTCTGTTTTAGTTAATCCAACAACCAAACCATCCATAATCTGACCATCTTCGATTTGTATGAACGTATCTTCATACACCTTGTCGTACTTTACCTTTTCTTCTGTAGCATACAAACTCACATTACGTTTGTCTACGCTCCAGTCGAAATCGTCGTGTGCCGTAGCAATTGTTTCTTCAACAGGTTGGTAAGCCACTACAGGCTCTACTGTTTCTGGCTCGGTAACAAATTCTGGTGCAGCTACTTCTTCAACTACTTTCACTACAGGTTCGTCTGCAATTACAGGTGTTTCAGGGACTACCGCTACGGGTGCTTCTTCCTCAGCAACTACTGCTACTTCTTCAGCAACAATTACTTCGGGTGTTTCTTCTTCAGCAACAACAGCTACTTCTTCAGCGGCTTCTATTACTGGTGTTTCTTCTGCTACAACTTCTGTTGCAGTTTCTTCCACAGGTGCGTTTGTTGTTGCAGTGGTAGCATCATCAACCGCTAGGGCTGCGGCGCTGTCCTGGGCATCTGCATTTAGTTGTTTAATAAATAAATTCATTGTAAATAATCCGAAGCTTTTTTAATTCGGGCTGCAAAAGTAAGGAACACGTTTGGAATATTGTTCATTTAGATAAAAATGGATTTTTCATTGCTTTCTTTTTTGCTACTTATATTTAATTGATTAAAAGATATTTATTATTCCTTCCCCGCAATTTATTACAGATGATAAAGGAAAAAAATTGCTGTTGTTCTTCCTATAAAAGACTACAATAAACCGATGGAAGAACTGGAAGACCTAGAAGATATCATAGCTTGAAACAAAGCATTGAAAAATAGCGAGGACAAGAGAATGTTATTTGATGACTATTTAGAAAAGCGGAAATCTACTCTTGAAAAGAAGAATAAAAAAGAGATACTTTAATTACGCTATTCAAAAACAAAAGCGTCCTAAAAGAATTATTTCTTTCAAGACGCTTTTACCTTTATCAAATATCAATTATTCATTATCAATTAAACCCTATTCTTTCTCAAAACTACTCACTTTCCAACCTTCAATTTCTTTTAGTTGGATAGTAAAGTGGCCTTTCCTCGGAGTGCTGGTGACAATAGCAACTTTGCCTAATCCCCATCCTCGTGCCTAATTTTAAAGAGGGGGGAGCTATCCAATCGATGAAAAATAATAACCAACCCATTTTTTTCTTCAGTTCACGCCTAATCGTTTACCGTAATCGTTACGATGTCGCTTACGATGCCCACTACTTCATCTTTTAACAAGTACCAGATGCGATATTGCCTGGTTTCAGGCACCCCAACGACCAAATTGTGACGGTCGTCCGTAAATTTTGCACCCGAAACATTGGTAACCGTCGTAAATATGGTTTCTACCCCACGTTTGCATTCAATTCGTCCTCCCGTTGCCTGGGCTTTCAAGAAACTTCCGTGAACTGCACCCGCGTTGGAGGATACTTTTACCTTTTTGGGTTGTGCTGTTGCCCAGTCTATCGTTTTTGCACTTCCAATGATAGCTAAATCTACTCCCATTTCTTTGGTATAAGCCGTATTTGTTTTTATGTTGGCTACCAATGTTGTTATCCATCCAAAAAAGCCAGAAGGTGTCAATAAAATGGGCGCGCCATCCGGTGGGGTATACGTAGGAATAGCTTGGGTAGTTGTGCCAATAATGTTCGAATTCAGGCTGTCTTTGTATGAAACGACGGTATGATAAAATTTATCTACTGCCGTTACACAAGCCAATATATAAGTAAACATATTAAGCCCTGTAAGCATATACAATAATTGCGCAGGTGTAAGACCAAGCGTTTTTGCATGTGTTTTAACGAGTTTGTTGTTGAAATTAATAAGCCAGACAAGACGCAAAGCGTCGTTGTCGGGTAAATAAGGATTCTTTTTCATTGTACTAATTTTTAAAATTTTTTAATTAAATAGACCATTAATCTTTTTGAGTCGGCGATTAAATGACCGGTTTGTAGATTACTTCGGAAAAGACGTTTTGTAGCGTCAATCTTCTCCTTATTGTTCTAATTGGTTCTTAAAAGGTAGCTTATTCGCTAGCAGAAATTGCATATATTCTAGAAAATATTGGATATCTGCTGGGAAATGTTGCATTTCTTCTGGCAGATATTGCATATCTACTGGAAGATGTTGGATATTTTCCGGAAGATATTGGATTTCTTCTGGGAGATATTGCATTTCTTCCGAAAGATATTGCATTTCTTCTAGGAGATTTTGCATTTCTACCAACCAATTAGAGCCATTAAAAGAGCTTTTTTGAACTTAAAAGAGGAGATTTTTTTATCTGCTGAGTCCGCTAGGAATCCCTTATTAGTACGGTAGAGAGCGGTGAGATAATCTTATAGCAAGAGAATGGATGACGTTTATAACCTGTGAAATGAATAGGTTTGTTTAATCCGGTGAAGGTATGCAAGGTATATAGTTATAAAACAAATAAACTTTTGGGGGAATTGAAAAAAACTATTTAGGGATACTTTACTATTACATTTGTGAAAGTCTTGGATTGATTTGCAAAACCTAAATAAGTTTCCAAACGTTTCATAAAAAATAAAGAAAGTAGAATGAGATTTCTCCTTCGTCGAAAAGACGTTAAAAGGGTTCGGTATGGTTGGTATAAAAATTATGGATGTGCAGTAGTCCACATTGTCTCAAATAACTCATACTTCATATTTCATAACTCATAACTAGATAAAGTGCAGCTTCACAACACCAAAGGGATTGTATTGCGGACGGTTAAATACGGTGAATCCAGCATCGTTACAACTGTTTATACCGAACTTTTTGGGGTACAGAGTTATATTGTAAAGGGAGCAAGACAAGGCACGAAGAAAACACAGGGAAAGGCGGCTTACTTTCAGGCGGCAGCGATATTGGATATGACTGTTTACCACAATGAACAGAAGAACCTGCAATTTATGAAGGAATACAACTGGGCTTATCCTTACCAAACCGTATTGTTTGACGTGGTTAAAAACTGTGTGGCCATGTATCTGGTGGAAGTGTTGCAACACACGCTGAAAGAACCGGAAGCTAACCCCGACCTTTTTTATCTGATAGAAAATACCCTGCAACAATTAGATAAAGGCACCGACACGCTTACGGCGAACCTGCCGTTGTACTTTATGTTGCACCTTGGTATGCAATTGGGGTTTCAGATTCAAGGTTTTTATAGCGATGCAACGCCCATACTGGACTTGTCGGAAGGATACTTTGTCTCGGAAACACCCCCTCACTCCTATTATCTCTCGGAAGAACTAGCCTTGCTAGCCTCGCAACTAAATACCATTTCTTTGTACAGCGAACTAGAAAACATCAAGCTAAACCGGTTAACGAGGCGGAAACTATTGGATGCATTCGGGCAATATCTTTCGTTGCATATCACCGATTTTGGCACGTTAAAAACGATGGCGGTGTTGCAGGAAATACTTAGTTAGTGATGAGTTATGAATGATAAGTTATGAGTTTAGAGAACCCGGACCGATTTGCTGTCCTTAGTGATGTTTCCTGCCTTGTTTAGGTTAGTGATGTTGACGATGCCAGGCTTTTTACCAAATTTAAAGCTGCCTAACGTATCTTCCATTCCCAATGCTTTAGCACCATTATCGGTTGCCCATTGCAATATGGTTTGCAAGGGAATATGCGGGAAGTTTTGAGTAATCGTTTTTATTTCAGACAAGATACTCAACAGGTGATTACTCGCCAGGCTATCGGTTCCCAACACGATTTCGCAATCATTCTGAAGGAATAAATCAATGGGCGGCAACTTGTTTTCGATATACAAATTAGCATTTACGCAAAGGCAAAAGATAGTTTGCTGAATAGAAGCAGGCGTGGCTTTTAATACATCTATATCGCTTTGAGAAGTGAAGGTATCATGCACCAACAACAACTTTTTGGGCTTGGTGATAAGTGGAAGAACAGTTTGCAGACTTGTTTTGCCAGAAGGCTTGTAAAAAGACTTTATAGTTACCCCAATGGTTTCATACAACAAATTGAAGGCGCCATCGCCCGTAAAAAAGAATTCATTTTCGTCGGGAGTTTCTTGGTTATGGATAGAAGAAAGGGGGTTATTATCGAGTGCATCAATTAAACCAAACAAGTCTGTAGAAACCGAATAGGGCGCATGGGGAACCAAAGAAGTATGATGGGGGAAATGCGCCTTGAAAGTATGATAAACCTCCAAAGCTATCTCGAACCTTGGCTGCGCAATGGCAGGCGAGAAACCACTTACCTCAATAAAATTGTGATAGTGCAAACTACTTTTTTGCTTTGGACCGAAGGAAAGCGCATTATTGCTGATATCTCCCACCGCAACGATACCTGCTTGTAACATGGCTTCATCTGCCAGTTTCATAGCAATAATAATCTGCTCTTCAGTAGCATGACGTTGTTGTAGAATAGAAAGAATAAAGGGAACAAGGCCTGTATGTTCGGGAATTAACCCCTTCATGTGGCTCAATTCGAGGTGACAGTGGCAATTAACAAAACCCGGACTGAGGATCCCCTCAAAGGTTTGAATATTATCCCCTGCTTCTGCGAGTGGGGCAATGTCTTTTATCACCCCTTCTTCATTTGTTACCAGTACGTGTTTATTATCCAGCAACGTAGTACCCGTAAACAAATAATCTCCTCTAAATTTATTGTAAGCCAATGCAAGTATATTAGTTGAGCCGCAAAGTTTGGGAGAAAGGATGGTATTAGAGAAGGAAATTTATTGGATTACATTTCTATAAACCCCAACAAAGTATCTTTTAAGGGATGTATACGTCATTTGCTGACCCTTTATGGCTACCTTTTTATATTCTTTAAACTCCTTTTTCTTATCTAAGAAACCAATAATACAACTATACTCATTTTCGCCTTTATGTATCTCTACAATTGGTTCGGTACCAAAGTTAGGAATGCGGAGGGTGTCGCTTTCATCGATTTCTTTATAATGCATTTTTAAAACATAATTAAAACGGTACTTGGTTTCTGAAACAGATACCGCAAACTTCCAGTTGTTTAGGGGGTCAATAACAGGCTTTTCATACTTTGCAACAGGCTCGGGGTTTATTGTACTCCGCATTTCGGGAATAGTGTCGTTGGTAATGAAAGTGGTAGACTCATGTACATTAGCATCTTCATGTAATTGGTTACAAGCAGTAAATCCTACCACAAATACCAACAGAATAAATGAATTTTTCCATTTCATAGCGTACAAATTAAAGGAGTTTAGGGTCATAAAATTGAATGCAATAAAACAATGGCAGCATTATCGATACTTTTTTTTACTAGGTGACTGGAAAATTAGATTTGTAATAGTAACAGACATAAAAAAGACCTTAGGGTATTTATTCTAAGGTCTTCTTTTACTAGTTAAAAATTATTGAAACGCATAACTCATCCCACCATCTTTTTCATCTTTTAGTTGAACGCCAAGCGCCAAGAGTTCATTACGGATTTTATCGCTGGTTACAAAGTCTTTTTTAGATTTAGCTTCTTTGCGTAAGGACATCAATAATTGAAGAACACTATCTAGTTTATCACCGCCTTCTTTTTCATGCTTCAATCCAAAGATGTCTTCTATGTAGTCCTTCATTTTGCTTTTCAATAAAGAAAGAGTTGCAGGTTGCAGGGCTTCGATGGGAATGTGTTTGTCCTTAATTCCATTGATAATGGGGGCCAGTTCAAACAAATTGGCAATGACTTTGGCCGTATTAAAGTCATCATTCATAAATTCATCCAACTCGTTTAGTAAGGTGTTTACTTTTTCGTCCAAATCGTCTTCCGTTAACTGTTCACCGTTCACCGATGATCCAAGCGGTTGACTGTAAGCGGTTAACGGTAAACTATTCAATACTTCATACGCTTCCCACAGTCTTTTGAATGCTTTTTCAGAGCCTTTTAAAGCTTCATTGCCAAAATCTAACGTACTACGATAATGACTTTGAAGAATGAAGAAACGAATGGTCATGGGATGGTAAGGTTGCTCCAGCAAAGGATGCTCCCCGGTAAACATTTCACTCAACTTAATTACGTTGTTGTAACTTTTTCCCATCTTTCTGCCATTGATGGTAATCATATTGTTGTGAATCCAGTATTTAGCCATTGTTTTATGGTTCACTACGGCACTTTGTGCTATTTCACACTCATGATGCGGGAATTGTAAATCCATTCCACCACCATGAATATCAAACTGATCACCCAAATACTTATTGCTCATGGCACTACATTCGATATGCCAGCCCGGAAAGCCTTCTCCCCAAGGACTAGGCCAACGCTGGATGTGTTCGGGGGGAGCATTCTTCCACAAGGCAAAGTCAGCAGTATTCCTTTTCTCCTCCTGGTTATCCAATTCTCTGGTTGTTTCTAACTGGTCTTCCAGATTGCGGCCACTTAATATTCCATAAGGCATTCCAATCTTTCTGAACTCGGTATTATACTTCTCAACATCAAAATAAACGGACCCATTTACGGCATAAGCATACCCATCCTTGATAATCTTTTCGATCATCACTATTTGTTCTACTATATGTCCTGTAGCAGTAGGTTCTATACTTGGAGGAAGGGTATTAAACTCGTTCATTGCCCAATGAAACAGGTTGGTATATTTCTGAACCAGCTCCATAGGTTCTAATCTTTCCAATAAAGCTTTCTTGGCTATTTTATCTTCAGCTTCTCTTCCTTCTTCTTCAAAATGCCCTGCATCTGTAATGTTCCGTACATAGCGGACTTTATAGCCTAAATGCTTTAAATACCGATGTATTACATCAAAAGTTACATAGGGTCTTGCATGCCCTAAATGGCTTTCGCCACTCACCGTAGGTCCACATACATACATACCTACATGACCTTCTGTGATACTTTTAAAATCTTCTTTCTTACGGGAGAGGGTATTATAAACTTTTAGAGACACGACTTTAATTATATGTTTTAAAAAATAAGTACCGATAAAAACAATCTAAAATAGATTGAAGGGATGTAAAAATATAGGAACAAAGCCAATGGAACAATATATTTATGCTAGATTTCTTACTTTCTTTATATTAAAGACTAGGTAATAAGTTATATAATCAGAAAACTAGGAGTTAATATTGTTAGAAGTATATAAAGCAAATAACTACTTTAATTTACTTAATTTTCACATAAAAGTATCAAGTACTAGTAACAGTCTATATTTTTACAGCAAATAAACAATCTATATATCGTAGTATAATTCTTTAGTAGCGTTGTAAAAAAGAAATAATCATTTATGAAAAAGATTCTATCCTATAGTTTGTTGTTTATTCTGATAGCAACAATAGTAAGTTGTCACGATCAAATAAAGAAGCCATTGGGGAGCGATTATTACCTGATGGGTCTAAAAGATGACTCGGTAACTATCAAATTGGCACACGGCGTAAATGACCATTTTGATGATATCGTTTTAGGTGAAATAATAGATTTTGATGCAGATGGAGAATTTATACTTATTCACCGAAAGGTTAGTGACAGAGCAAGAATAATCTTCGAAGAAAATCCTTTATGGCTTAAGCAAGTTTCTCCTAAAGACCAGTATTGGATTGTAGAAAAAAAATATGATGGGGTAACCGGACCACTTACCAAAGAGGAATATCTGGTAAAAAGAAAGCAATTGCAAATTTCGGATGGTGTAAAAATTAGACAATAATATTACTACAAATGGCGTTTATATTAACAGTTCTAGGCAAAACACCCATATTTGGTACCGATTGTTTTGTTGCTCCAAATGCAACAGTAGTAGGTGATGTGGTTATGGGAAATGAAGGAAGTGTGTGGTTTAATGCTGTGATAAGGGGTGACGTTAACAGTATTGTGATGGGCAACAAAGTGAACGTGCAAGATGGCGCTGTTATACATTGTACCTATCAAAAGAATGCCACTATTATTGGCAACAATGTATCTATCGGGCACAATGCATTGGTACATGGTTGCACCATAGAAGATAATGTGTTGATTGGGATGGGATCCATTGTTATGGATAGATGTGTGGTACATAGTAATTCCATTGTTGCAGCAGGCGCAGTAGTTTTGGAAGGCACCATAGTAGAGGCAGGTAGTATATATGCAGGCGTACCTGCTAAGAAGGTAAAAGATATTTCGCCAGAGAAAATAAGTGGGGAGATCGATAGGATAGCCAACAACTATGTAAAATATTCAAGTTGGTTTGAAGAGTATAATGAGGTAAGTAAATAAAAGAAGATAGATATGAGAAAGACATTATTGGGGTTTATAATTTTTGTTTCTTTGGTAAGTTGTGGAATATTCAGACATAAAAGCACCGACCAAAGCTGTCCTGCAAATGTAAATTCAACCGATAATGCTTCATCATCCCGTAGCAGTTGCCCGCCTGCTGCCTTTGGTGCAGAGAAGTTACTTTCTTATGCAGACAGAGATGAACAACACAACCATCCAACTGAGAAAGGTGATCCGATAACAGGAAAGAAGACTTCTGTGAAAAAGGGGATAAGAACAGGTGAATTGGACAAACCTGTAAAACTTACTAGGGCGCAAAGAAAACAAAAGAGAATTGATGACAAAAAGAAAAAAGCGGAGGATTTGTTATTGGAAAAACAAATAGATAGAGATGCTAAACTAGCAAGAAAAGAACCAGACCCTTATTAATCCCAATCATTTTCTTTGATAGTGTCTACAATGTTTAAATAACTAAGATACCTTTCAACAGATAGTTTTCCTTCATTCACGGCATCTTTCACGGCACATTCCTGTTCATTTAGATGCATACAGTTATTAAACTGACAATCATTTATTAAGGCTTTCATCTCCGGAAAATAGCCACTTATTTCTTGTTTAGTTACATCCGACAATCCTAATTCTCTGATACCGGGCGTATCAATAATCCTTCCACCAAAAGACAAATCGAACATCTCTGCAAAAGTAGTTGTATGAAGTCCTTTACCACTCCAACCACTCACCTCTTGTGTTTTTAAAGTTAACTCGGGAAAGATAGCATTGATAAAAGTAGACTTACCTACGCCACTATGCCCACTAAGGAGGGTTGTTTTATCTTTAAGTAGTCCTTTAATTTCTTCAATCCCCATGTTATTATGAACACTTGCCAACAAAACGGTATAACCAATCTTTTCGTAAGTGTCTTTTATCTCCTTAAATTTATCTAGTTCTTTCTTTCTGTAAACATCACTTTTATTAAAAACAATAATGGCGGGAAGATGGTACATTTCGCAAGCAACTAGAAAGCGATCTATAAAACCAGTACTTGTTTTAGGATCTTTGAGCGTAGCAAATAATAAAGCCTGGTCTAAATTTGAAGCAATAATGTGGTGTTTGTTTTTGTTACTGGGGCTCGTTCTGGCAACATAATTTCTTCTAGGGAATATCTCTGTAATAGTTCCAGTATCTTCTACTTCATTTTCTATTACCATTTCTACTTCATCACCTACTGCAATAGGGTTGGTCGAAGTAATTCCATCTATTTTGAATATCCCCTTTATTCGTGCATTATATGTTTTGTTATCTGTGGTTTTTACCACATACCAACTGCCTGTAGATTTGTAAACTAATGCCTTCATCAAAAACGAAGATACAGTTTAAAGAAGTTATACGTATATGAAAAACTTAAAAGTCACTGAAGAGATTGATTATATCAATGGCTTTTTTTTCATGCCAGGTATGTTTACAAGCAGCTAACCAGCCCATTCATTTAATATTTTCATAAAAGGAAGATACCAATAAGCAAATTGCACAATAATTGTATCTACTTTGCATAAATGCTTGTTTAAATAGTAAAATAACGTCCGTTTCAAAAGCATTTAGACCCTCACAAATTTGCACTATATGACTATCATCGATGAGAGTATCAGCCTGCCCAACACCAACGAATCGTTCTTACGCAACGAAACGCTAATACAAATATTTAAAGATTCGGTTAAACAATATGGCAACAAAACAGCCGTCACTTTTAATGGACAATCTTTTACTTATAAAGAATTAGATGACTACAGCGATGCGGTTGCAGAAAATCTGTTGGAACTAGGCGTTGAGCCCGGACATATAGTGGGCATCTTTCTTACCCGGGGATATAACATTCTTATTGCTTCGCTTGGTGCTTTGAAAGCTGGGGCAGCCTACATTCCCTTCGACAGGGAAACACCTATAGACAGGGTAAAGAATGTATTGGCAGATGTAGGTGCGCAATTTTGTTTTTGTGATACCAATCTACCCGAGCCTTTGGTTGCAATAACAGTATCACTCAGTCAGCCAACTACCAATTACAAAGGCATCAACTACGCACATCCCGACAATTATGCCTATATCATTTTCACTTCTGGCACTACAGGTACGCCAAAAGGGATACCTATCAAGCATAAACAAATAAGTCATCTGTTGCGTGCAGAGAATTCAGTATTAAATATTAAGGCAACCGATATTGTATATCAAGGCTTCTCTGATTCTTTTGATATGTGGTTTGAAGAAAACTGGATCAGTCTTTTCGCTGGTGCCGAAATATGTATTGCCGATGCTTCCACTGCCAAATCACTGGATACCCTTCATCACTTCCTCAATAAAAACAAAGTAACAGTATTGCACGCAGTGCCTAGTTTGTTGGCTTTGTTGGATACCAATATTCCTACACTACGCCTCATTAACTCCGGTGGCGAAGCTTGTAAACCCAATGTATTAAAGAAGTGGGGAAGACTCCCTTTGCAGTTCTTTAATAGTTATGGGCCTACGGAGACGACTGTTTCTGCCACGTTTATAGAACTTAGGGCCGATGATGAAATTTCTATAGGTTATCCTTTGCCCAACTACGGCATGGCAGTAGTGAATGAAAAGCTGGAGCCTGTACCTATTGGCGTAGAAGGCGAAATTGTACTGAGTGGCATCAGCCTGAGTGATGGTTATATTAATAAACCCGAACTGAATGCGAAGGTATTCTTACCCAAACCTCCTGCACTTCATGACCTTCCCGGAGACCGGATTTATATGTCGGGAGATAAGGGAACCATGACCGAAGATGGCCGATTTAAAGTGATTGGGCGCAAGGACGACCAAGTGAAGATCAGGGGTTATCGGGTAGAACTAGGCGAGATAGAAGTAGTGTTGAACAATATCCCCTCCATTAAAACTGGGGCAATCGGGGTAAAGAATATCCGCAATATGGATACTATTGTGGCTTATTATATTCCTAACGATAATGAACCCAATATAGACGAACGTTTACTACGTGAGCAAATGGCGGCACTGCTACCTACTTATATGGTGCCAAGTTATTTTATGAAAGTAGCCGACTTCAAATGGCTTCCTAGTGGCAAAGTAGACAGAAAAGCATTACCCGAATGGGTGGTGGCAGAATCAGAAGACAACAACCTGAATGAAGAAATACTTAACCAATATGCAGGCAATACTATTGCAGAGAGTATTATACAAAGATTTACTACTACTTTTCCGGGTCAGGTTATCAAGAAAGAAAATGACTTCTTTAACGATTTGGGCGGGCATTCTATGTTGGCTGCCATATTTGTTTCGGAGATAAGAGAAATTGAAGGATTAGAGAATATATCCATCATTGATATTTACCAGAAAAGAACGGTTGAAGGTATCATTAACTACTGGATTACTGAAAAATATACTACGAAGAAACAAGAAACGCAAACCTTTCATCCAATACCTACCCTTAGATATTATCTATGCGGTTTCTTTCAGGCGATTGCCTTGATCTTACTCTTTGGATTGCAAGCCGCACAGATATTTGTCCCCTACCTCGGCTATTATATAGTTGCCCAAGAGGTAGATGGTTATACCATTCCTATCCTTGCGGCCATTGCGTTATTGTGTATGGTGCCACCGTTTATGATTGTGGTTTCGGTGGTAATGAGGAATTTGTTTATTGGGAAATTTAAAGAAGGTGATTACCCGTTATGGGGCGCTTACTATTTTAAATGGTGGTTGTATGGCCATATTGTGGGACTAATACCATTAGAAACCTTTGGTTCCTCGCCATTATACCCATTCCTGATGAAGTTGGTAGGTATCAGAACAGGTAAAGATTCTCAGTTGAGTAACTTTGGTTTCGGTTCACCCGATCTTATCAATATAGGAAAGAACGTGACCATTAGTTCCAATGTTATTTTAAACAATGTATGGGTGGAAGATGGTCTGATAAAGTTTAGACCCATTACCCTAAAAGATAATTGCCACATCGGTACAAGTTGTATTGTAAATGGGGGTTGTGTAGTGGAAGAAGGCAGCATCCTAAAAGATTTATCCTGCCTTGGGTTTGGATTAACTATGCCCAAGAATAGTATATGGGAAGGAAGCCCTGCAAAATTGGTGGACAGAAAACAAGAAGAGATAGCATACAAACCAGTATCACGAGCAAAGCGTTTACGATATAAATTGTTTTTCTCTGGATTGGTATTTCTAATACCAACTTTGTTGATGTTGCCCATTATACCCACCATCATCGGCTTGCATTACTTGGATGAACAAGCGGCTGACTACTCTTTCTATTACCTCATCACAACACCCTTGTTTGC
This sequence comes from uncultured Chitinophagaceae bacterium, assembly GCA_903883945.1. GTDB lineage: Bacteria > Bacteroidota > Bacteroidia > Chitinophagales > Chitinophagaceae > Parasediminibacterium. The sequence continues at coordinate 22,007 of CAISCV010000027.1, forward strand.
CTTGTCTTATATCCTGCTATTCATTGCAGAAATGATTGTTCTTTCCAAACTATTAAAGGGAAGAATCAAAGTAGGTAGATATTCGGTTTATAGCCACACTTATGTTTGGAAATGGTTTCTCGATCAGATGTTTTCCTTATCGCTCAATGTGCTGCGACCCATATTCGCTACGGTATTTATCCCAAGTCTCTACAGGGCTTTAGGCGCTAAAGTGGGCAAGAATACAGAGATTTCTAATGCCAGTAATGTTACGCATCACTTGTTGGAGATAGGAGAAGAATCGTTTATTGCAGATGCTGCGGTAATTGGGGAAACCGACATCAGGAATCAAGAACTTATCATAGAAAAGACCATTATTGGCAATAAAAGCTTTGTTGGTAATAGTGCGCTTATTCCGCAAGGATACCATTTAGGTGACAATAAATTGATTGGCGTTACGTCTATCCCACCCTTACAAAACCCTATATCCGACAACGAACCTTCCGATTGGTTTGGTTCACCCGCCGTAAGACTTCCCCGTAGGATTAAAGGGACCATCTATCCGGATTGGCTTACCTATAAACCTAGTTTTACGAGAAGGGCAGTGCGTACCATCATAGAGTTTATGCGTATTCTGATTCCCGAAACGGTTACGCTTTCACTAGGACTACTGTTTATTGCGTATACCCACGATCTATTAACGTCGGATGATAATTTCTTTATGATCTTCCTGCAGTTTCCTTTTTACTATATAGGCATTGTTTCTATACCCTCTTTCCTATTCTGCCTGCTAATTAAATGGGTATTGATAGGTAAATATAGAGAGGAACAATACCCTATGTGGACGTGGAAAGTGTGGCGTACAGAAGCAGTAACCTCTATCTTCGAAGCATTGGCTACCCCATTTCTGCTAACCAATTTGCAAGGAACTCCTTTTCTTCCGTTCTTGTTTAGGCTGATGGGTGTAAAAGTTGGCAAGCGTGTATGGATGAATACTGCCGACATCACTGAGTTTGATATGGTTACCCTGGGAGATGATTGTGCTTTTAATACTTATTCGGGTCCTCAGACGCATTTATTTGAAGATAGGGTAATGAAGATTGGTAAAGTAGATATCGGCGAAAGAAGCAGTATCGGAGCAGGAAGTGTGGTGTTATACAACACTGAAATAGAAAACAATTGTAAGGTTGGTCCCCTATCCTTGGTAATGAAGGGCGAACATTTGCTAAAGAATACCAACTGGTTTGGGATACCGATAGAGCGATTATAGTAACAACACATTATGATTACTCCCTTTGGTTTACTCAGAACTAATTATAAGAGTTTAAACGTAAAAAGTAAGTAATAATGGTAGTAGATTTTAGTGAGTGCAGTCTACTAGTAAGGAAAACACCCATTTATAGACATCAATCTGGAGCTTCTATTGTTTATTTTCCTTAGGATATTCTTTGTCAATTAAACTAACTATTGTTTGTCCCTTTTCTATTAAGTTATTGTATCGATCATAAATCTGAGCCCATGGCATTAATCGTTTTGCAAGATACTTGCCTTTTGAGCTGGCAAGAGGTTGCCAATAACTCATACAATCATTGAGATCCTTGGTATTATTTAGAAGGTAATCCATTAATAATTCCTGTGTTTTTAGCCATCCACCTTCGGAAGATTGAACCTGTGGTAGTGCCTCCTGGTAATAAAAAAGAATTTCTGTTACAAGTGAGTCTGACTCAATGTTATTCATCTTTCCGGCACTAAGAAAACCATTGAATCTATTTTTGTTTGGTCTTAGAAAGGTGTTCCTATTTAATAGTCCAACTACATAAGCAATGGAATCTTTGTTGGGTTGTTTAACTGGCGAGAAATGAGAAATATAAGTGTATAAAGTATCATACATTTTATAGTCATTGATAACCATTTTTGTTTGAGAAATATCCTCGTTAATATCGTGCTTTAAGCCCAATAAAAAGATTTTCACTTGTTTTTGTTCGCTTCTGTGTTCGCTCCAGCTATGAAACCATATCGAGAGGGTAATTGCAAAAACAATGATAAATATCTCTGTGATAAATTCTCTTACTTTATCCCAAAAAGAATGTTTATCACTTTTTAATGTAGCAACTATTTTCTTTGTGTGTTTTATTACCTCTTGTTCTGCCATTTTTTTACTTTTTTTTGCTAAGTTCAAAAATAAGAGATTGTACTTTAACGAAGCAGATTTAAACAAACTAATTCCAAGGTTTGTGTCTTTAACGTTTTTATTGGTGTTCAGCAGCAAAAATAACAATTGGCATTACTTTATAATATAGTTTGCTCTTAATGATTCGTTGCATTTTATTCTGCGCAAATCCAGACTCGAAAAGTGTGGAGTAGACGTAATAGATATTAGCGAGTGTATAGCTAAGTGAATTTAATACTTTGTATTTTGTTTTCCATGACTATTTTTTATTTAATACTTATCCTATGCAACCTTTAGTAACGGACAGTCCATGACGGCCGAGTCATGAAAGAGTGCCAGGCATTAAAGAGATAGAGGGTTTTAAATCAACTGCAATTCTTAACCTATAAAACACCCTTTTTATCAAATCGAAGGTCTACATTTCATCATCAGACGTCAATATTCAAACATCGGACGTTTACATTTCATCATCGTATGTCTACATTTCATCATCGTATGTCGATATTCCAACATCGGACGTCAATATTCCAACATCGAACGTCAATGTTCCAACATCGAACGTCAATGTTCCAACATCGAACGTCGTTTATCCAACTTCAGATGCCAAATATCCAACATCAGGAGTCGACTATTCAAAAAGGGTAATTGAACCCAGATTTTGCAATCATTCAGATGCCCTACTTTATAAAATACTTTTATCCAGAATATCAGGTGGGCAACCTAATGGCAAAGTGAAAAAATAGTTTTAGGGAGCAGTATCTATAGGGGAGGGGGGAATTAGACACTGTTTGGGTTAATTATTTGTCATTCCTCCTATTGTTTAAATTGCCTGTTACTGCTTTAAGTTTTTCGCCAAAGGCTTTGGACTATGACTGCAAATCTTGCCTTGCTCCAATCAAAAAAACAGATCTAAGTAATACTTAACAATTAACTCAACCAGCTTCTTAATTTACAAACGCCTGTTTCACTATACTTTTGCGCTCTTTTTTATTGACAGACACAATAAAAAGTACTTTTGAGTAGTTATCTAATCTGTAATTAATTATTAATGAAATTTTGTACCCGTATATTTATATCAGTTCTACTGGTATTATTCGTCACTGCCTGCACGCAGGAGATAGATAATACGGGTAGTACCAATATAACGGGAAGTACGGGTCCTGCGACGACTACAAGTGACCCCTCCAAACCTACGTATATTCCTCCAACCAATACAGGTGATACTTCGGGGGGAGGCTCCACAAGTACGGGTTCATCAAAAGCAACAGACTCTGTTGCTATTACAGATACGGTGCAGAATTTATGTGTTGACTCTAACATTATCGTAAACTTTACGGCGACGCCTTCTAGAAAGATTAAAAACGCCACCTATGAGTGGTACTTTGGCGATAATAGTACCCCAATTGTTTCGGGACCAGCTTCTGTAACCAATATCTATGCTTTGGCAGGAACTTATTCGGTATTGGTAAAAGTAGACTCTGGCGGGCGCTCACTGATGAGTAATACGCTGAAGATAAAACTAGAAGGTGCAGCAAACACCCCTGTTGCGGCATTTTCTGCTGTTACAACAAACCCTAATGCGGGCAGTAATATCTATGCTTTCAATAGTAAATCGACGCTGTCATCTAGTTATTTCTGGAGTTTTGGTGATGGTGGCACTTTGCCCACAACATCAACTTATGTAACACATCCATACCAGCAACAGTCATCCGCTCAAACTTATGTAGTTACCTTAACTGCAATTGGTGGTAGTGGTTGTACAGGCACCGCCTCTAAAATTATAACTATACCAAAGCAATGACAACAATAACCCCTAGTTAT
>CAISCV010000028.1 GCA_903883945.1 uncultured Chitinophagaceae bacterium
ACCACTATCCAACTTGCCGATTATCTGGGCAAACAACGTTATTTTTGACATGGGAGAAAGTTTTTGTTTGTTGTGCAACCTCAAAGCTAATTGAGTTACAGATAAACTTTCTCCCTTTTTTTATCGTTTAGGACGCTATTGTTTCATAAACTTACTATTCGCTGAAATTAGAACATCAGAAAAGAAGCAAATTAGTTAGAAGTGGAGTACACACAATTAACATTTGCATTTTAGTTTGAATTTAAGTCTCTGAAGATTAAAAGATTTTTGAGTATGGTTATTAAAATGGAAGGAAGAATTGGATAATAGAAAAGAAAGAAATGGCAAAACAAATGGCATCAATCGGAAGATTAAGAATAGGGTGGCATTCAACGCTGCTTGGATGATGCAAAGGCATTTATCAACGATGTAATCAATGGGATTACCAGAGTGTTATGGTAAACAAAGCGTTGTAAATATTGAAGGTAATTGAGAAAAGTATTAGTTGTAAGCTGGTTTTTTAGAAAAAGTTGGGTTTCTAATCTTCTTATTCCTTTTATACTATATGTAATTACTAATTTCCACATCGTTGCAATCCTGCTTTTGCTCGTTGATCTAATGAGTTTTTGTATTCATGATCTTTGAGGCTGATACACTTTTCGAAGTAAGGGATTGCAAGCTTCTTTTTCCCTTCTCTCTCATAAATCTCTCCAATCTGTAGGGCAGCACGTGCTGCATAATACTCTTTTCTATTTATGCCAAGATTGATTGCCACATTGTAGTACTCTATGGCTTGTTCATTCTTGTTTAGATCGTCATAGATTCTGCCATACCTGTACTGGTATTCTAGTTTCTCCTCTTCCAACACAAAACTATTTATATTTTTACTATTCAGAAAAGCAAGTGCCTCCTGAAAGTAGCCACCATCAGAAAGAAGACGCGCTTTTAGTAATAAAGCGTTGGGCCATACGCCGCTCTTGGCATCTTTTAGGGCTTGTTTGTCGGCATCGGTATCGGTGGATCCTTTTTTGAGAATGCTCAGCCTTGTAGCTTCAGCAGCTTTCATATTTCCTTGCAGATAATAGCACCATCCAAGTTTAAGATAAGTATCTTTTGTATAGAAGTTTCCTTTAAATTTTGCCAGATAACTCTCTAAATAATTCGCTGCTGCTTGAAATTCGAGGTGATCTAGATTTATAAAACCAAGCTCATAGTCCCAAATAGGGAGATTGAAGTATTCGGGCGATTTGTTTCTATTTTGAATAATGTTTTTGGCCAAATCCAGGCGTTTATCTACAACGGCTAGATTGGCTGCCATATAGCAGAGTAAATAATTATTTACGACATCAATTTTTCTTTCTTGAATAAACTTAAAAGCATCTGTTTTTCTATTGCCAACATGATAGGCTATGTAACAGTATATAAAAGCACTTTCGTTGCTAAATAGTTTTGCATAAGGGTCGGTACTGTATGCAAAGTTCTTAAGTAGCGTTAATCCATCTGCCATGGAACCGCTGAGTCCGATAAGATTTGCAAATAAGGAATAGCCACTAGGAATGGTTGCTATAATAGCTTGTAGCCCGCCATAAAGCAAATCGTTTGGTGTGAATGTTTGAAATAGTCTTTTGTTTTCTTTTGTTAATAAAAAAGCTTTTCGTACATCCCAACTTGCTCTCCAGTTCTCCGCAAACTTTATTTCAATAAACGCCTTTTGAACATATACCATACTTAAGCAATATCGATAGAAAGGGGAGTTTTGAGAGCCTTGTTCTAAAAGCTTTATTCGTTCTTCTATCTTTGGTTTTCTTAGCATATAGTCATCGGCGTCTTCATTAAAAAATAGGGATACCAGATCTATATAATTTTCTAGATAGTAGGGGATGAGATTGTCGGGGTTTTGTTGCTTGGCTTTTTCTAACAACGCCATGCCACTATTTATTTTTAATTTGAGAAGTTCTTGGTATGCTTGCTGGCAGGTACTATTATATTCATATACCTTCTCAGCTTTTGAGGTTGAGGCTGCTAAAAAAAATAAAAATAAGATGGTATATTTCCTCATCATTCGAAAATAAAAAGAGCCACTAAATGTGGCTCTTCAATTTGTAATTTTATTGTTAATGGGAGCGCTAATTACTTAACCTCAACACTATCATTCAAGTCTGAATCTATCAAAATACGACCACAGTTTTCACAAACGACAATCTTCTTGTGTAATCTGATTTCGCTTTGGCGTTGTGGAGGAATCGCATTGTAGCAACCACCACAAGCATCTCTTTCTACAGGAACAACCGACAACCCATTGCGGTAGTTATTACGAATACGATCGTAGCTATAAAGTAAACGTTCGTCTACAGTTGCCCTCGCAATAGCTGAAAGCTTATTTAGGTCGACTTCTTCTATTTCTGTTTCAGCTATAATTTTCTCCAACTCACTCTTCTTGTGGTTTAATACGCCATCTTTAACAGCAATCTGCTTCTTTGAAATCTCCAAAGCCCTTGCTTTTTCAGACAACTCTTCATTAGCATCTCTGATATGTTTTTCAGCAAGTTTATTTTCAAGCTGCATCATTTCTATTTCTTTGTTTAATGCTTCAAACTCACGACTATTTTTTACATTGTCGGATTGCTTTTCGTATTTAGCCAAAGTAGCTTCTCCTTCCTTAATAGCTTCTTTTTTGCTTTCAATAAACTCAGTGATGCCATTTATTTCTTCTTCGATACGTGTTCTGCGAGCGTTAAGACCTTGAATTTCGTCTTCTAAATCACTAACCTCCATCGGTAATTCTCCTCTAAGGATTTTAATTTGATCGAGTTTTGTATCTACTTTTTGAAGCTTTATTAAGCCTACTAATTTTTCTTCAACTGAATACTCCTTAACTGCAGCCATTATATTAATTTGAAATTTATGATGTAATTTAATTCAACACTTATTCCTTACTTAAAGAAAATACTTTACCGAATTTGTATTAACCTTACTTTTCAGGACGGCAAAAGTAGGAAATTTAACATGTAAAATATCAAATAATAAATCTACTGTAAATTGTTCGCTTTCCCAATGCCCAATATCTGCAATTACAATGCGGTTGTCTGCATCAAAAAACTCATGATATTTAATGTCTGCACTAATAAATAAGTCTGCGCCTGAAGCAATTGCATCTTTAGTTAAAAAGCTTCCAGCGCCGCCACACAGTGCTATTTTATAGATGGCTTTACCTAATAATTTGGTATGTTTTACAACTTGTAAACCAAAAGTGTCTTTGATATGGGATAAAATTTGTCCCTCGGTCATTGGTTCAGGTAAAGTTCCTATAATACCACTGCCCACTTCGTTGTGTTCATTTACAAGGGGTATAATATTATAGGCAACTTCTTCGTAAGGATGTGCCTCTTTTAATGCACTTAATACTTTTCCTTGGGTATGTAAAGGAAAGATTACTTCGATTCTACATTCTATTTCTTCGTGTCTCTTTCCTATTTCTCCCAAAAAAGGGTTTGCCTTTTCATTTGCTGTATAAGTTCCGGTTCCCTCTACAGAAAAACTTGCTTCACTATAATTACCAATGTTTCCGGTACCTGCATCAAATAGTGCTTGCCTTACTTTTAATAAATGGCTAGAAGGCACAAACGTTATGAGGTTGGCAAGCAGGTTCTTCTTTGGCACTAGTATCTTTTTATCAATCAAACCAAGTTTTGTTGCTATCACATCATTTACACCTGCAAGTACATTATCTGCATTGGTGTGTATGGCATAAATGGCAATGTTGTTTTTGATGGCAGCTATTACTGTCCGCTCTACATAATTCTTCCCAGTTATCTTCTTAAGCCCCGTAAAAACAATTGGATGATGTGCTACTATCAGGTTGCATCCTTTTTCTATAGCTTCTTGTACAACCTCCTCTGTGGTATCGAGTGTGCACAAGATACCGGTGCATTCTCGTGAGGCATCTCCTAGTATCAATCCACTATTATCATAGCTTTCCTGATAGACAGTAGGAGCGAAGGTTTCGAGTACATTAATTATTGTTGCTATTGTAGTCATAAATTGTGAGTTGTGATTCGTGAGTAGTGAATTGTAAGTGACTACTTGCAGCTGAATTTTAATATTTCATCTATTATTGTTCTATCATTACTTAGTCTGGGTATTTTATGCTGCCCTCCCAATTTTCCTTTGCTGTACAACCAATTGTTAAATGTGTTTTTTGGAAGCGTTCTTACTATGGGCATACTTAAGGCGATGTCTTTATGCCTCTTGGCTTCATAATCGCTATTCACCATTTTTAGGGCACAATCCAATTCATAGGCAAATGCTGTAAGATTTATTGGGTCTTTTTCGAACTCTATCAGCCACTCGTGACAACCATTTTTGTTTTGGGTGAAGTAAATAGGAGCAGCGGTATAATCACTTGCTACTACGCCTTCTTTTTTGCATGCTATTGCAATTGCTTTATCAGAATTATCTACCATCACTTCTTCGCCAAAGGCATTCATAAAGTGTTTGATGCGGCCAGATACTTTAATTCGGAAAGGATAGGTCGTTGTAAATTGAATGGTATCTCCAACCAAGTATCTCCATAATCCCCCATTGGTTGTTACAATAAGGGCATATTGTTTGCCAATTTCTACGTTGTTTAACCCTATCGTTTTAGGGTTTTTGTTTCCATATTCTTCTATAGGCATGAACTCGTAGAATATACCATGTTGCAATAGTAAAAGCATTCCATCGGCATCTGGACTATCTTGTGCAGCAAAAAAGCCTTCACTTGCATTATATATTTCCATATACTTTACATTTCCCCCAACCAAACGTTGAAACTGTTCTATGTAGGGTACAAATGAAACACCCCCATGAATATAAAGTTCTAGATTTGGCCATACCTCTTTTAAGGTTTCTTTACCCGTAATCTGTAGGATTCGTTTTATTAATAGTAATGTCCAGGTCGGTACCCCCGAAATGGAAGTAACGTTTTCTTCTATAGTATTTTGCGCTAGTTGTTCTAGTTTATCTTCCCATTCATCCAATAAAGCAATAGATAGTTCTGGCGTTCTGATCCAACTTGCCCACATGGGTGCATTTTGAAGCAAAACAGCACTCAGGTCTCCGTATTGGATATCTTCATTTATAAGACTCATCTGATGGCTGCCCCCTATTACCAAACCTCTTCCTGTAAGCAAATCGCTATCAGGATTATAGTTATAATACATAGTTAATACATCCTTAGATGCCTGGTAATGGCAATTATTCAAACTCTCTTCTGTAATGGGTATGAATTTACTTTTGTCACTTGTTGTGCCACTACTTTTGGCAAACCAATTTACTGGCGTATTCCAAAGAAGGTTTTTTTCTCCTTGCATCAGTCTCTCTATGTAAGGCTTTATATCATCATACTCGCTGATGGGGATTGTCTTTTTAAAATCTCGGATGTTGAACAGTTTATCGAACCCATATTGTCTTCCAATTTCTGCAAACTGCCCATGGGTAACCAAATCCTGCAATACATCACGTTGGGTAGCAATGGGATCGTTTATCCATTGCTCTATTCGATAATGTCGTATGCGAGCGAACCTTGAAATGGTTGGGCTTATCAATTTCATAAGCAAGTACTATATATTCTCGCAAAATAAGTAATCATTCTGATATTATAGTCTAAAGTAGCTATAAATAGTTTATAAAAAAAAAATCCCTTTTTTTGTCACTTGTTATACATAATTTGTTCTTGAAAATGTTGGGGGATAACTTTTATATTACCCATTACTCAAATACTACTGTTTTGTTTTGAAATACCAGCACTTTGTCGTCGAATACTAGTTGTAAAGCCTTAGCTAGTACGGCAGTTTCAATTTCCTTACCAGCTTTTACCATATGAGTCGTTGTAAAAGAATGGTTTACAGAGATTATTTGTTGCGCAATAATGGGCCCTTCATCTAATTGATTGGTTACAAAGTGAGCAGTCGCCCCAATTAGTTTTACCCCTCTTTCATAGGCTTGTTTGTAGGGGTTAGCACCAATAAAAGCAGGCAAAAAGGAGTGGTGTATGTTGATAATCTGTAAAGGATATTTCTCAACAAAGGAAGGAGAGAGGATACGCATAAACTTAGCCAAAATGATATAGTCTGGTACGTATTTATTTACTTCACTGGAAAGTTCAGCTTCAAACGCCTCTTTACTAATTCCTTCGTGACTTATAAAGTGAAAAGGCATATCAAACCTGCGACAAATGTCTCCTAATGTGGCATGATTGCCCACAACACCTAAGACTTCTGCACCAAGTGTATTAAAATGATTACGAATGAGGATATCGCTCAGGCAGTGATATTCTTTTGTTACCAATAACAATATCTTCTTTAAAGGATTGGGGTTTACAATAACTTCAGCATCGGGAGGCAATACAAATTTTAGTTGTGTCTCCAATATTGCTGCATCAATGGTCTTGTTGATTTCTACCCGTGCATAAAAACGGTTTTGAATACTATCCACATGTTCACGCATGGACACAATATTCAGTTCTTGTTCTTGCAACAATCCAGCAATAGTAGCTACCAATCCTACTTTATCGGTACACTGAATTACAATTACCATACTAAGTGATATAATGACTTAAAAGCAACAAATGTATAGGTTACGGAGCGATGTTACAGGGCAATAGTTTTTGTCCTGCATTTAAATTATAGGTATATACGCTTAGGTCGCACATTCATTATTCTTTCTTGGCAATTCTCTTAGGCTGGTTGTTTACCATCCTTACTATGAGGTTATGAAAAATGCTATCCATATTATTTCTTCTATTATATCTATAATGATATTCA